>NZ_JBFTNH010000014.1:0-128988 GCF_056397385.1 Pseudomonas sp. 05N36
GCCAGAGGTTTGCCAGAGGTTTCAAGAAGACTCAGGCCCTGGTAATCCTTGCCCGCAAACTCGCCCGGGTGGCGTTCGCCCTGATGAAAAACCAGAGCGAATACCGACCGAATCGACCGCTGCAGGGTTGTCCTGCAACATAGAATCTCCCACATTGGATTGATGTTGCTCAGCCAATGGTGGTTCAACTCTGGCCCCCTGTGGGAGCGGGCTTGCCCGCGAAAGCGATCTGTCTGCTGTTAAGATGCCGGCTCTTTCCCAAAGAGCCGGCATCAATGCTTTCTCCTCCCAGCGACTGGCTCCCCCATGCCCCGCTTGAGCGTCTTCATCTCGACTGGCTCGCCACCGCTGGTATCGAGGTGGCAATCCTGCGTCTGGACCGGATCGACCCGCTGATCTCCGGCAACAAGTGGTTCAAGCTCATTGAGCATCTCAGGGTGGCCCACGAGGCCGGTGCCGAGGGTGTGATCAGCCTGGGCGGTGCCTGGTCCAATCATCTGCATGCGCTGGCGGCAGCGGGTAAACGCTTTGGCTTTCCTACCGTCGGCCTGTTGCGCGGGCATCCGCAAGGCACCCCGACGGTGGAGGATTTACAGGCCTTTGGCATGCACCTGCACTGGTTGGGTTACGGCGGTTATCGTGCGCGCCACGAGCCGGGTTTCTGGCAGCCATGGCACGCGCAATACCCGCAGCTGCATCCGGTCCCCGAAGGCGGGGGCGGTCTGCTCGGTGCGCGCGGTTGCGGGCAGTTGCTGACTCAGGTCGGCGAACAGTTGAAGGCGTTGGGCTGGAATGACCATGACGGCTGGTGGCTGGCCTGTGGAACCGGCACCACGCTGGCCGGGTTGGTGCTGGCCGAGGCGGGGAGGCATCCGGTGTATGGCGTGCTGGCGGTGCCCGATGATCATGGGGTAGCGCAGCAGGTCGAGGCAATTCTCGGCGAATGCGGCTTGCCGGACGGGGGATATGAGCTGTTCGACGGCAGTTGCGGCGGATTCGCCAAAGTCGTCCCGCCGTTTCTGGAGTTTATCGAACACTGCGAGCGGGCCAGCGGTATCCCGTTGGAGCCGCTGTACACCGGTAAAGCGCTATGGGCACTCAAACAACAGGTTGATGGCGGATTTTTTGCCGCCGGCACACGTTTGATCTTCGTGCACACCGGCGGCTTGCAGGGGCGTCGGGGTTTTGCGCCGCTCAGTCAGGGCTGACGCGCTTGGGCATCATTCGCAGCAGGGTGTTATCGCGTACTACGTAATGGTGATACAGCCCGGCCACGGCATGCAGGCCGATCAGCCAATAGCCGAGGGTACCGGCCAGTTCATGCCAGCCCTTGATCTGCTTGGCCAGTGCTTTGTCCTCGCTGATCAGCAACGGCAGGTCGATGCCGTAGAACATCACCTGATGACCGTTGGCGCTGGTGACCAGCCAACCGAGAATCGGTGTGGCGATCATGAAGATATACAACGCCCAGTGCATCAGCCGGGCAAGCACTGTTTGCCATGGGGGCGATGCCGGGAAGATTTGCGGAGCGCGCCCCAGGCTGCGGGCGAACAGCCGTAACCAGACCAGTGCGAACACGGTCAGGCCGAGCATGTAGTGCGTTTCCGTGATCAGGGCTCGGCCGCCACTGCCCCTGGGAAACATCCCCCGCAGTTCGATACTCGCGTAAACCAGCGCCAACAGTACCAGCATCAACCAGTGCAGCATGATTGATACGGTGCTGTAGCGTGATTCGGAATTCTTCCAGGGCATACGGTTTTTCCTCGCTTATCAGGTCTGAAGCCCCCGTTCTTGTATGACGGAGTGGGTTAACTGTAATCCTGTTTGCGAGGATTTGCCTGAGTCAGATCAGGCTACGTACCTTATCGAGCGCTCTGCGACAGACTATTGGGTAGAAAAAAAGCGCCAGCCCCGGTTCAGGGGCTGGCGCTTTTTTTGGCACTTGACGCGGTAATCAGCTGCTTTGCGGCATCTCACCGTTGGCCAGGCGCTTGTTGATGTCGGCGATCACTTCCGGCAGATCGATGATGGTGTCGATCAAGTAGTGCGGGCGCGAACTTTCGAACAGGGCATGAATACGCTTGCGTTCGCTGGCCAGTTTGTCGCTGCCCAGCGCTCGATAGCCGTCGTAGGTCAGGCCCAGCGCGTTGCCCGAGCAGATCAGCGCGACGGTCCACATGCCGGCGCGGCGACCTTCGAGAATACCCGGCACGGTGTCGTCGATCTTCACGCAGGCGGCAACATCGTCGATGCCCAGGGCGATCACGTTGGACAGCGCTTGCGCCGGCCATGGGCGGCCATTCGGCACTTCGTCGGTGGCGACTACGTGGTCAGCCACATATCCATTGGCGGCGGCCAACTCAGCGACTTTGTCCATGACTTGCTTCGGGTAACCGGAGCACGAACCGATTTTGATCCCTTGCTGGCGCAGGTTAGTGATGGTCTCCAAGGCACCCGGGATCAGTGCCGAGTGCTCGGCGATTTTATTGATTTGCAGCGGCATGAAGCGTTCGTAGATGGCCGTCACGTCATCGTCGCTTGGCGTACGGCCGAAAACCTTGCGATAGCGTTCGGCCACTTCGGGCTGATCGCAGAGTGTACGAATGTGATCCCACTTGCCCATGCCCATCGGCCCGCGTGCCTCTTCGATGGACACCTGGACATCGAATTCGGCAAAGGCTTCGACAAAGATCCGGGTCGGCGCGAAAGAGCCGAAGTCGACCATGGTGCCTGCCCAGTCGAGGATCGCGGCTTGCAGCTTGCTTGGGTTGTTGTAGTTCATGGTAATCAAATCCTGTGGCAACTGGTTTATAGGGGAGCTGCTTTTGGTGGGAGCGAGCCTGCTCGCGATGTGGCGCTGACATTCAGCAAATGTGTTGGCTGACAGTCCGCTATCGCGAGCAGGCTCGCTCCCACAGGGACTGTGGTGAGTCAGGTATCGAGGACTTCCATTTCGCGCAGCACCTCGCCGATGGCCGCCACTGCCGCATGCATCTCGGCCTGATTGACGTGGCCGATGCAGCCGACGCGGAAGGTTTCGACCTGGGTCAACTTGCCCGGGTAGAGGATGAAACCCTTGGCCTTCACGCGTTCGTAGAACGCTTTGAACTGGTAACGCGGATCTTTCGGCGCATGGAAGGTGACGATGATCGGCGCCTGGATCGCGGCGGGCAGAAAGCTGCGCAAACCGAGTTTGGCCATCTCATCGAGCAGCACCCGGCAATTGTTTGCATAACGCTGATGCCGCGCCGGCAGGCCACCGTCTTCGTTGTATTGCCGCAGTGCTTCGTGCAGCGCCGCGACCACGTGGGTCGGCGGGGTGAAGCGCCATTGGCCGGTTTTGACCATGTAGGCGTGTTGGTCGAACAGGTCCATCGCCAGCGAGTGGGAGTTGCCGGCGGCATTCGCCAGAGCGGACTTGTTGGCGAAGACGAAACCCATGCCCGGTACGCCTTCCAGGCATTTGCCCGAGGCGGCGATCAGCGCGTCGAATGGCACGTGTCGAGCGTCGATCGGCAGTGCGCCGAAAGAACTCATGGCGTCGATGATCAGACGTTTGCCGTGCCGGGCGATGACCCGGGCGATTTCCGGCAACGGATTAAGAATCCCGGTGCTGGTTTCGCAGTGGATCAACGCCACGTGGGTGATGCTGCTGTCGGCGTGTAGCAGGCGGTCGACGTCGGCGGCGGTGGTTGGTTGGTCTTCGGCGGTTTCGAACGAACTGAAGGAACGACCGAGCACTTCGCAGATTTTCGCCAGGCGTTTGCCGTAAGCGCCATTGATGAGCACCAGCACTTTGCCGTCGCGAGGCACCAGGCTGCCGATGGCCGCTTCGACGGCGAAAGTGCCGCTGCCCTGCAACGGCACGCAGTGGTGGCTGTCGGCAGCGTTGATGATCGCCAGCAGCTGTTCGCAGACGCTGGCGGTCAATTGGTTGAAACGTTCATCCCACGAACCCCAGTCCACCATCATCGCCTGACGGGTGCGCTGCGAGGTGGTCAAGGGGCCGGGGGTGAGCAGGATGGGGGCGGCAGTACTCATTCGGGTGTTCTCGCAATCAATGGGATCAAGCTGCGGGAGATAAATTGCAATTTGCCGTTCCATCAATCAAATTGTTTGTTGTTATGCCAGCCATCAGTAAGGCCGATAGCTATGAACCTGTTCCAACTCCGTGCATTTGATGCCGTGGCCCGCGAAGGCAGCTTTACCCGCGCCGCTGCCCGTTTGTTTATCAGCCAGCCGGCAGTCACCGGGCATATCAAGGCGCTGGAGGAGCACTATCAGGTCACCCTGTTGCGGCGCACCGCGCGGCGGGTCGAATTGACGGAGGAGGGCACGAGGCTGGCGGCCATCACCCGGGCGATGTTCGGCCTGGCCGAAGAGGCGCAAGTGATGCTTGAGGCCAATCGGCAGTTGTTGACCGGTCGGTTGGAAGTGGCAGCGGACGGCCCGCACCTGGTCATGCCGATGCTCGCCAGCCTGCGTGCGCGGTATCCGGGAATCACTGTGAATTTGCGGCTGGGCAATGCTCAGGAAACCCTCGCTGCATTGTTGTCCGAGCACGCCGACGTGGCGGTGCTGACCGAGGTCGAGCCGCGCAAAGGTTTGCACTTGCAAGCCTTGAGTGAGTCGCGGATTTGCGCGCTGGTGCCGGCGGGGCACCCATGGTCGGCGCTACGCGAAGGGGTCGCGCTCAAGCAACTGGATCAGGTGATCATGGTATTGCGCGAGCCGAGCTCGATCACCCGTCGTACGTTCGATGAGGCTTGCGCCCAGGCCAGGGTCAATCCTCGGGTGCTGCTGGAGCTGGACAGCCGTGAAGCCGTCACCGAGGCGGTGGCGGCCGAGCTGGGGGTGGGCGTTGTGTCTTCGGTGGAAGTCAGCCCCGACCCGCGCGTGCGGGCAGTGCCGATAATCGGCGAAGGACTGGTCAATCGGCACATGATCGGTTGCATGGAGCGACGGCGGGATCTACGGCTGATTCAGGCGTTTTTCGACCTCGCACCGGGTACCTCGTAGCAGCTGGCGAAGCCTGCGTTCGGCTGCGCAGCGGCCGTAGAATCAGACAGTGCGGTCCTTCAGACCAACCGCGATAACAGGATTTACGACTGCTGCGCAGCCGAACGCAGGCTTCGCCAGCTGCTACATGGGGGGCGAGCATCTCAGGGGGGCGATCGTGCACCCTAGGAAGTAGCGTCCGGACGGTTCACCAGCCAGTCGAACAGCAGACGCGCTTCTCGCGGTTGGCGCTGGGCGCTGGCGGGGTTGGCGCTTTCGATGAAGCTCAGGCGTTGTTCGCTGTTCCAGTATTGCTGGAAATAATCGGCCAGCGCCACGCAATGCCCCGGATACAGCAGGCAGAGTTGTTCGGGAGTACGGGCGAACTCGCTGGCCAGGCGCTGCTTCTGTTCTATCGTCAGCGACAGGTTGCCCAGTGCCTGGCTTTTACCGGTCATCAGCACATCGTCACGGTTGAGGCTCCCCAGATCCTTGAGCCCGGGACGCGGCATGCGCACGATGTACCACGTGGTGTCGGCCAGGCGTTCGGTGGTGGCGGGAGGCCGCTCGAACAAATAGATCTCGCCGCTCCAGCCCGTTGGCGATGCCTTCCGTTCTACCGTCACCACCGGCTGCGGTTCGCCCGCTTGTGCGTCAGCGAAACCCGTGCAAAGCACTGGTCGATCAGGATCACCGTCGAGGAAACCCACGTGTACCTCGCTGCCGGCCAGTGGCAAGGTCGGGTGCCCCGTCCCTGTATGGGCGATTGGCAACCAGATGCCTGAGGAGCCTTGCCTGTCGGATTGTGCATCAGGCCACAGGCAGATGTTGATTCGCCCGTGTTCGTCGAGGTGCGGCGGCATTCCCGCCATGCCAAGGACCTCAGCCATCTGGTAACCGCTGATACGCGGTCTGGACTGTTTGAGGGCCGGGCGGAACGCGGTCGACCAGGGAATTGCCTTGAATTGATTGCGATAACCCGTTGCCTCGGACAACACCTTGTCCACGCCAGGCGTTTCGCCCTGATGCAGCACTTCGCTTAATAACCATTGATCGTTGAACGCCGGGACCGGATGCCCGGTGACTTGCAGCAGCCGCCCGCTGAGCAGTTCGGGCAATGTACTGTGGCCCTGAACCAGACGATGCAGGCTGCGCAGACGCTCGAGTTCGCGGCGACCGAGCTGGTTGCGACGGGCTTGCACCGGGTCGATTCGACCTGTCGGGTGCAGGCTGGCGAGGTAGGTCTGGTTGGCGCAGGCGTCAGGTGCAGTGGATGCGGGGTCAGCGTTGGCGTGCTGCGCAAAGGTGGTTTGCGGCCCTGTGGTCGGCCGGCTATGGCATTGAAAGAGCCGGCTGATCCGCGGCTGTTCGGCCTCCCGTGCGGAGGGGTGAAAAACGCTTTCGACCGGTCGCTGCGCAAAGCTGTCGCTGTCATCGGCGAGCACCAGCACGTGCCGGTCGTGTTGATGCTCGAAGTGATAGTGGATGCCTTCCTCTTCGCACAGCCGTTGCAGCAGGTTCAGGTCGGTTTCGTCGTACTGGAGGCAAAACGGGCGCGGCGGGTATTCACCGTTTGGCAGCTCGAAACGGTAGCTGTCGGGCGGCAGTCGATGCTCGGCCAACAACTGGCGCAAGATTTCCGGCACGCTCAGGTGCTGGAATACCCGTCGACGGCGCTGCTGCTCCAGTGTAAGCAGGCGGGGGGCGAGGTTCAGGCTGTAGCCGATCTGCTGCGCGCCGCAGTACTGCAAACCGGCGCTGTGGATGATGCCGTGGATGCCGGAGGCGGGGCTCAGGCTGAGGAATGCCGGTTGATGCAGCAGTAGGTCCAGATTCATTGCGGGCTGCGGGCCGCGCATTTCGATGTCGAATCGATAGACCTGATTGAGGGCTTCGCGACCACTGAACTGTCGAACCTGAAAGCTCAAGGCGAGTTCGGTGAGCGTCAGGATGAAGGGACTTTCCATGTCGGTGTGCATCAAACTCTCTTCTGCCATGAAGTACGGGGCACAGAGGTTACGAAACACCGGCGCTCAATAGTCACCGCAAACCTGCTTTTCAGAAAAGCCCTACAACAGGTTGTGAAGATGTCGATCGCTCACAACACTTTTTGGTCGATTGCCAACTTTTTGCCGTATAAACTTGCACAAAGCGTCGGCCAATAGATGTCTCGGCGCCACAGATCAAGAGAGTGAGTAATGGGCGCACAGTGGAAGGTTAAACACAAAGAAGCGGCAGCCAACGCCAAGGGCAAGATCTTCGGCAAACTGGTGAAGGAAATCACCATTGCGGCACGTAACGGCGCTGATGTCAGCACCAACGCGCACCTGCGCCTGGTGGTCGAACAGGCGAAAAAAGCCTCGATGCCGCGTGAAACCCTGGAGCGTGCAATCAAGAAAGGCTCGGGCCAGCTCGGCGAAACCGTGCAGTACCACCGCGTGACCTACGAAGGCTTCGCCCCGCATCAGGTGCCGCTGATCGTTGAATGCGTGACCGACAACATCAACCGTACCGTGGCAGAAATCCGCGTAGCGTTCCGTAAAGGCCAGTTGGGGGCTTCCGGTTCCGTGGCTTGGGACTTTGACCACGTGGGCATGATCGAGGCGTCCCCGGACACCCCGGATGCCGATCCGGAAATGGCCGCTATCGAAGCCGGTGCACAGGATTTCGAGCCGGGCGAAGATGGCGCGACGCTGTTCATCACCGAAGCCACCGACCTGGACTCCGTTCAGAAAGCCTTGCCTGAGCAGGGTTTCACCGTGTTGTCGGCGAAGCTCGGCTACAAGCCGAAGAATCCGGTCAGCGGCCTGACCGACGCACAAATGGAAGAAGTCGAAGCCTTCCTCGAAGGCCTCGATAACCATGACGACGTGCAGGACATGTTTGTCGGGTTGGCGGGTTAAACCGCACTGTCGATTTGTGACCTGACCTGTGGCGAGGGAGCTTGCTCCCTCGCCACGGGTTTTGTACGTGCCGTTAGTGATTTGAGTTACAGGCGGCCAACTCTTGCATGATCTCGCTGAACCCTGGACGCGCCAGCACGTCCGGCTGACAGCAGCGGCTCTGCAAATCCATCAAGCGCTCGCGGCGCTCAGCACTCAAGCCTGAGTCGATCCGCTCCAATAGCTCACCCAACAGAATCCCGAAGGCCCGCACTTCGATGCGTTGCAGCGCGCGCGTTTCAAGGGTGTCGGACGTGGCATGGAAGGACGCCGCGCCGAAGTCGCCCAACAGGCAGTCGCCGTGCTCATTCCACAACGTGTTGTGGCCGTACAGGTCGCCGTGGGTGATGCCCTGCTGATGCAGGTGCGCAGCGGCCGAGGCAATGCCGCTGGCGATTCGCAGCGCCACTGCTGCACTGAAGCGCGTGTTCTCTGCGTATACATCACGGCTGCAAGACGCCAGGCTCGGCAACGCCGCCAGATTGCGATAGCTCGGCTCGATCAGGTGCATGACCAGGCCGGCCTGAGCCTGCGGATGCCCGACAATCCGCCCCTCGACCTTGATCAGGTTGGGATGAATACCTGCGGTGATGCAGGCATTCATTTCATGCAGCGGTGAGCCGTCGCTGGTCATGTGCCCCTTGTAGAGTTTCACCGCAACCTTGCGCTCAGGCTGCGACGGTTGCTCCCACACAGCCTGGTGAATCACCCCGGAAGCGCCTTCGCCCAGTTGCTGCTGCAGGTGCAGTTGCGACCAGGGAATGTTCGCCGTGGCTTCGAGGGCAGCGGCATCGGCTTCGGTTTCCAGCGGGTTGCCGGCGTAAGCCAGCCAGGCCAGCCCGGGCAATGTCAGCAGCCACTGCGGCAATTCGGTCATGCGGTTGGCGGCGATGCGGATCAGCTCCAGCTGATGGCACTGGCTCAAGCTTGCGGGCAGGCTTTGCAGGTGGTTGCCGGCCAGCATCAATTTTTGCAGGTGCGGCCGTTCGCCCAATTCGCTCGGTAATTCGCTGATGCAGTTGTCGGTCAGGATCAGCCAGCGCAGCAGTGGCGGCAGCGCGGCGGCCGGGACTCGCTCAAGGCGATTGGCCTTGAAGCCGATCATCGTCAGTTGCGCGCATTGGCCGAGGCAGGTCGGCAGCTCGCGGAACTGATTGTCCGAGCAAAACAGCACGCGCAGATGCGTCAGGCGATGCAGGTCATCCGGCAAGCTGCTCAAGGCATTGCCGCTGAGGTTGAGCACCTCCAGGGTGTCTGCCAGGTCGAAGATTTCCCGGGGAAACTCGGTCAGGCCGCACGACAGATCCAGACGTTTGAGCCCCGCAAGCGCGCCGGCCCGCAGTTGTGCAAGGGTATGCATGAACACATCCAACCAATGAGAAGAGAACGGCAAGTCGCCCACAAAAAACGCCGCCATGATAACGGCAAAATCCGCTGCGCTGGACGCTTTATAGCGCTGGCCCGACGTCCACCAGTTGCCCCAGGCGACTGCGGGTGCGCGCCAGGTCGATGGCGTCACCGCCCAGGTGTTCACGCAGCGGTCGTTCGCCGAGCAGGATCAGGCGCTTGTCCTGGTCGTAGAGCACGTCGATCAGGTTGATGAAGCGCTGTTGGGTCGCAATCGGGCAGTCCGCCAGGTCGGGCAGTGCCTCGATGATCCAGGTATCGAAGCGTCGGCACAGTTCCAGGTAATCCATCACGGCCGTGGGTTGTTCGCACAGGTCGTTGAAGGTGAAGGCAATGGTCCGGTCCTCGCAATGCAGAGCCTGTAGCTGGCGAGTACCGACCGGCAGGACGATGGCTGAAGTGTCCGGTTGCGGCAGCTTCAAGGCCTGACGTTGCGAGGTCGTGGTTGGCCATCGGTATTCACCCTGGGTGAATACCTGCTGCGAATGGTTTTGCACCTGACTGCGATAATCGTGAGGGCCGCCGACTTCCATGACCTGCATATGTGCATGGATCAGGTCGATGACCGGTTTGAAGCGTGCATGGTAGAGCGGATTTGGCAACAAGCCCTGAGGCGGGTAGTTGGACGTGACCAACAGCAGGATGCCGCGCTGGAATAGCGCTTTGAACAAGCGTGCGATGAGCATCGCGTCGCCGATGTCATGCACGTGAAACTCGTCGAAACACAGCACCCGACAGCCCTTGAGCAGTTCATCCAGGGTGCTTGCCAGCGCATCGGTGTGTGCACGATGGCGAAACATGCCCTGATGCAGTTGCACAAAAAAATCATGGAAGTGCAGGCGTTGTTTTTCGGCCACCGGCAAGGCCCGGAAAAAACCATCGAGCAGCCAGCTCTTGCCACGGCCGACGGCGCCGTGCAGGTAGAGGCTTTGAGGTGTCTGCGCAGGGGCGCGTCTGGCCAGCAGTGCGTTCGCCAACTGGGCCATGCACTCGATCACCCGTTGCTGGCTGTGGCTGAGGGTGTAGCCCTGAGCATGGGCCTTGTGGCGAAAGTAGTCGTGGATGATTTGAGCGCTTTCACCATTGTTTTCAGGAGCGACCAGGGACTTGCCAAGGAGCCTGCGCAGGGTTGGCCAACGTGGTTTGAGTCGTGAGCGGTTTGGCGGGATAGCCAAGTGTTGTCCCCCCGTGGTCGTTATGCCGGCTCCCCCTGAGCGATGGCGGTGCAAGTTTAACCAGTCGGTGAGTTTTCCTTCCAGCTGTGTCGATGAAAGTCAGAGTGGTTCGACAAAAACAGGCGGTTGGTACAGCTTTTTACCTTTGGAGTCATGGTGCAGTCGGCCTGATTCGATGTGAGCATTAGAACTTCAGCTCTTGTTTGAGCATCTGCGTCGCCGGATCCCGGGCTTCGCTGACCATCGCGTAGTTGTACCCGGACCCCGACCAGTACTCGGCCTGCAATTCACCGTCGCTGCGACTGCCGCGTGGCAGCAGGTAGTTTTTCGGGCCTGGCGGACGGACGTAGAAACTGATCTTGCGGCCGCTCTGGTCCTCGTACATCACCATCGCTGCGGGACCTTGTTCGGTGCTCAACAACCGTCCGCTGACCGGTTTGAACCCCGAGTTGGCGAGGTTCGGCAGGCGATTGGCCTGGGAGAAGTAATGGTCAAGCCAGCCCTGCATATCGCCGTCATCGGTGACGGTGTAATCGGCCGGCAGGATGCCTTGCTGGGCGAACATCCGGTACGCCTGCAGTGCGTCGGTCATCGGTAGGGGGGCACCCACCATGGTCATTTCCCGCGCTTGCCAGCCACTCAGGCCACCGACGCTGACCGCGATCAGCAACACGGCGGCGCTGGCCAGGTGGCGGCGGGACTGTCGTTTCAGACGCTGGCGAATCACGCCGGGGTCGAGGTTCGGGTTGGACGGCTGCTGCAAGGCGCCGCTCAAGGCTGCACGCAGTTGCTGGGCGTCCTGTTGCCAGGCCTGAACCTGCTCGGCAACGTGCGGATTGGCCGCCAGGTACGTTTCCACCCGTCGCCGGTCCGCGTCGTCGAGTTGATGGTCGACGTAGGCGTGCAGGTCATTGACGCTTGGGGGCATGCTGATCATTTGAGTATCCGCAAAGAGGGGCTGGTGATTTCGCCGTCGCTGAGCTGGCGCAAGGCCTGGCGAGCGCGGGACAGGCGAGACATCACGGTGCCGGTAGGAACGTCGAGAATCTCGGCGACCTCCTTGTAACTCAAGCCTTCCACCGAGACCCAGAGCAACAGCGCGCGTTGCTCGGTGGTCAGTTTGTCGAAGGCTTGCAGCGTCGATTGCGCCAGCACCGTGCGCTCGACCGAGGGCTGGGCTTCGTCGCGACCGGTGAAGAACTCAAGCATTCGCGCATAACGCCTTGAGCGTCGATGGGCGTCGAGAAACTGTCGATACAGAATCGAAAACAGCCAGGCGCGCAAGTCGCCGTCCGGGCGTTTGTCGCCCCATCCCGACAGCGCCCGCTCCAGGCACGACTGCACCAGATCGTCAGCGTTGCTGGGGTTGCGCGTCAGCGACACGGCAAAACGCCGCAGCCTGGGGATGAGTTCACGTAACGGTTCGTCGAGATCGTTCATGGAATGCTGGCTAGTCATTACGCTTTGGATCAGGAAGACGCTCGGCAGGGGAGGTTATTCCAGCAGTGGACAAATAAATACCGGGCCATGGAATAAACCTCGGCGGGCTTCGTCTGATTGATCCTTTCCACCGGTGGCCCACGGCCCTGGAGATGTTCACATGGTTGATCGTTCACCGCCGCCACGGCCTGACAAAATCCCCTTGAGCCGCGTGAGCCTGGCTTTGCGCCTGGCCGGTATCGGCGCGGTAGTCGCCACACTGGCCGGGGCCTTTGCCTACGTCAATGGCACGTTTGACCCACAGCGTCTGACACCAAAAGCGCTGGTAGACGTGCTGGAGAAAAACAATGGCGTACACCCGGGCTTTCGGCGCAATCACGCCAAGGGCGTGTGCGTGGCCGGGTATTTTGAAAGCAGCAGCGAGGCGCGCCCGTATTCAACCGCCCAGGTCTTCAGCGCAGCGCGAACGCCGGTTGTCGGGCGTTTTGCGTTGCCCAGCGGCAATCCTTACGCGCCGGACAGCAGCGTGCCGATCCGTAGCCTGGCGTTGCGCTTCAAGCAGGCCAACGGCCAGCAATGGCGCACAGGAATGAACAGCATGCCGGTGTTCCCGGTGGGCACGCCTGAAGCCTTTTATCAGCTACAACAGGCCCAGACACCCGATCCGGCCACCGGCAAACCCAATCCTGCGAGCGTCCCGGCATTTTTTGCCACACACCCGGAAACCGCGCCGTTCCTGCAATGGATCAAGAGCGCCAAGCCATCGGCCAGTTACGTGACCGAGACCTACAACGGCATCAACGCTTTTTATCTGGTCAACGCCGCGGGTCAGCGTCAGGCAGTGCGCTGGAGCGTTGTCCCCGTGGCGCGAGATGCGGTCGGCGCCAGCGCCCCTGAAGGTGCGGACTTTCTTGAAAAGGATCTGCTCCAGCGCTTGAAGAGCGGGCCGTTGCGGTGGCAGCTGAATATCACGCTGGCCACGGCTGCCGACCCGACCAACGACGCCAGCAAGGCCTGGCTGGGTGAGCGCAAGGTCCTGAACGCCGGGACGCTGGTGCTGGAAAGCGCCCAGGCACAAAACGATGGCGAATGCCGCGACATCAATTACGACCCGCTGGTCTTGCCGAGCGGTATCGAGGGTTCCGAGGACCCGTTGCTGGCCGCACGTTCGGCGGCTTATGCCCGTTCTTACCTGCGTCGAACCGCTCAGGTCGAGCAGTTACCCACCGCCAAACAGGAGTCGCCACAATGAGCGCGCACCCTCATCATTTCGCTCCACTGGCGCGGCTGCTGCATTGGCTGATGGCGGTGATGATCATCGCCATGCTGTTTATCGGTGCCGGCATGGTCGCGTCTGTGTCCGAACGCCATGAATGGCTGATCCACCTGCACAAGCCGTTGGGCGTGGCGATTCTGCTGTTGGTGATCGTGCGTCTGTTTGTACGCTTCTCGACTCGCCAGCCGCCGTTGCCGGCAGACTTGCCGGGCTGGCAAGTACTGGCAGCCAAGGCATCGCATGGGCTGCTTTACGCGTTGATGCTGATCCTGCCGTTGCTGGGCTGGGCGATGATTTCGGCTGCCGGGGATCCGGTGATGCTCGGCAGTTCGTGGCAGTTACCCTCGATTGTGCCGGCGAATGCGCTGCTGTTCGCCTTCCTGCGCACGGCCCACGGGTATCTGGCGTACGTGCTGTTTCTGACCGTTCTGTCGCACCTGGCAGCGGCGTTGTTCCATGGCTGGGTGCGTCGTGATGGGGTGTTGCAAAGCATGTTGCACGGCAAGGATCACTGATCGGCTGGCACGATGCATCGCTCAGGTACGCCGCTTTTCAGCGTCAGCAGCCAATACACCAGCGCCACGGCATTGCCCCCTGCACCCAGCCATGGAACAGCGCCGTCGAGTGAAAAATGGCTGCACGTCGTACCGGCATGCAGCCATTTTGAGGCATCAACGCAGGGTGCCGACCATTTCTGCAATCGTCGACAACACATCCTTGCCCAGCTGCATCGAACGCTTGCCCGACCAGCCGGTGCGGGCATTCGGTGCGTCGTTGTTGTCCTTGAATGGCATCTCCAGCGTCAACGACAGGCAATCGAACTTCTCGCCGACGCTGTTGCAGGCCAGGGTCATGTTGGCTTGGCCCGGGAGGTCGCGGGTGTAGCCGTGAGTGGTCTGGAAGTCGCGGGTCAGGTGTTTCAGATGACTGCGAAAGTGCTCTTCGAGCTTGGCGATTCGCGGGGTATAGCCCGGGTTGCCTTCGCAGCCAGCAGTGAACACGTAGGGGATTTCTTCATCGCCGTGGATATCGAGGAACAGGTCGACACCGTACTTCTCCATTTGCTGTTGAACGAAGAGTACTTCCGGGCTGGTGTCCTGGCTCGCGCTCTGCCAGGCGCGGTTGAGGTCCTTGCCCATGGCGTTGGTCCGTAAGTGACCATGGAAGGCGCCGTCCGGGTTCATGTTCGGCACCAGGTACAAATCGGCACTGGCCAGCAGTTTGTTCAACTCAGGATCATTGTGCTGTTGCAGGCGTTCGATGACACCTTCCATGAACCACTCGGCCATGTGTTCGCCAGGATGCTGCTGGGCAATGATCCAGACCTTGCGCTGACCCTCGGCGCCGCTGCCTTTGCGCAACAATTGAATAGCCCGACCTTCGACGCTTTTGCCGGTGGCCAGCAGTTCGGTGCCAGCCTTGCTCAGCGCTTGGTCGATCAGCCAATCGTGGCGTCCGCGGCTGTAGGGTTCAAAGTAGGCGAACCAGGCGTGAGTTTCGGTGGCTTCGAGGCTGAAACGCAGGCAGTCGCCTTCAAAGATCGTCGGCACACGGAACCAGTTGACGTGGTCATACGAGGCCACCGCCTGGTAACCGTCCCATGCCTTGTGATAGGAAGATTTACTGGCGTTGTTCAGTCGAAACCAATGTTCCTGGCCGACGTGCAGACCACTGGCCTTGAAGTGAAACCACTGGAAATGCTGACTGCGGGTGTCGGGTTTGATGGCCAGCAGGGCCTGCAATGGATTGCTGAGGTCCAGCACCTCGATGTTGCCGCTGTCGAAGTTTGCAGTGATCTCAAAGGAGCGGTGAGCCACGGTCATAATCTATTCCTGAGTATGATTTTTATGGCTGCTACTTTACACGCAAGGGTGGGAAAACCGAGGGCAATTTGCGCGGGGATAATATGGGGGGCGTCGTCCTTGACGCAGCCGCAGCTTAGTGTTTTTGCGATTGATTCTCAAGTGCTGTTTTGGGTGGCCTAAAGCCCGTGCTTGAGCGGTTTGTTGCAAAAAGATGTTCTTTTGATATCATCCGCGCCATCGAATTCAGCAGCACCCGTCTTCATTAGCCTGAAGCCATAGCCAGAATAACTGGCAAAAAAAGACCCGGCAAAAAGCCGGGTCAAAAACCGTGATTAGCCTGATGAGGAGATATTCCAGGAGTCCGACCTAAGGTCTCTTGGTCTATCGACTGATCTCGCGATCAGCTGCATGCAATAATAATCATTATCATTTGCAAGTCAAATGTTTTCACCTGCCTTATAGGAAAATTTTTCCTGTGGCTGCCCCAAACGTCTGCGGCTTGAGTCAGATCGCAGCGTTCTCCCATCGGTTTTTCCTTTTCAATCTTTCCGGTCACCGTCCAGGGACCTGTCCACCATGGCCTTGGCCATGTCGATCATGTGTACCACTGAAAATGCCAGGTCGCGGCTTGCGCCGTGCAGGTTGTCTGCCGACTCGTAAGCGGTCGCGGCCGCACAGCGCAGCAAGTCCGATGCATGGACCAGAGCTTCTTCACTGCTGACGTTACGGTTTACATCGAAAAATCGTTCTGCGACTTCGAATTCTGAAACAGTTGGTTTCAAGTAATAATCCAGGGCGCGTTGGGCTGCCGCACAGCCCTTGAGCGAGGTGAAGTTCGTGTCGATTTCTTGTTCGGCCGTGTCTTTGCGGGTGATATCCATGATGGGTAATGCTCCGTGAGTGGGGCGATTGAGTAATTTGAATCCTAGTACAAATTGTATTTATGACGAGAAATTAAATACTACAATGTGTGTGTTGAGGGTCCGACTACGCGAAGTATTGTTCCGCCCATGGATAAATGGATTGAGTTGGTCAAGGCCAAGATGAGTGAACTCAAAATCACTCAGGAAAAGCTCGCAGAGCGTCTCGCAATGTCTCAGGGCTGCGTCGGCCATTGGCTGAACAAGCGTCGCCAGCCCAGCCTCGAGGATATGAACCGGGTGCTTCGGGAGCTGGGGCTGGGGTTTCTCGAAGTCGCCATGGTGATCAGGGAACCCGAGCTTGCGAGTGACGAGGCGCAAGAGGGCGATTACGAAGTGTCGCTGGCGCAAAAGTACAACCCGTACTTCCGTTACCCGGTCAGTGACTGGCAGGGTATCAGTGAGGTGCGCGAGGCTGCGCCGGCTGCTTACGCCAAGGGACGTCACGAGTTATCGGATTATCACGCCCAAGGCCCGGCGTTCTGGCTGGTCGTGGTCGGCGATGCGATGACCGCCCCGAGTGGCATCAGTATTGCGCAAGACATGCTGATTCTGGTCGACCCGGCGGTTGAAGCCGTACCCGGTAAACTGGTGATTGCGCAGTGGCCAGACAGCGCCGAAGCGACGTTCCGCAAATTGATCGAAGAGGGCGGTCAACGGTATCTCGTGCCGCTGAACCCGACCTATCCGAAAGCCCTGTTTACCGACGAGTGCCGAATTATCGGAGTCGTGGTGCAAGCAACTGCAAAGTTCTAGTCAGACAGGTCCTACGGCGTAGGACCTGTCATCAGACCGCGATTATTCCAGCTCCACCAACGCGCTGCCTTCGTTGACCATCTCGCCTTCCTGGCAATACAAGGCCTTCACCACACCTGCATGGGGCGCACGAATGCTGTGCTCCATTTTCATGGCTTCCAGTACCACCAGCTGCGCACCGGCTTCGACCGTTTGCCCCGGCGCCACCATTACACGAACGATGCTGCCATTCATTGGCGCGGTCAGGCCGCCCTGATGACTATGGCTGGCTTCCACCGCGGCGATAGGGTCGTAAGGTTTGATGCAGCGCAGCTCACCTTCCCATTGCAGGTACAGGGTTTCACCCTGGCGGATGGCGCGATGCTGAAGGCGCACGCCGTGATGTTCGACCAGCAATTGCTCACCGTTGAGTTCGGCGTTGCGGGTGTCGGCAGGGGCCAGGGTGATGGCCCGGTCCTGGTCTTCGCAGCTTAAGTGCAGCGTGGTTTCTGCTGGCAAGCCGGCACGGAAACCGTTGCCAACGGCCCATGGTGAACCCGGGTCATCGGCGCGTATGTGGTGTGCCTGGCTTTGCGCAAAGGCTTGAGCGGCGGCTTGCCAGAACGCATCGCTGAGTTCGTTTGGCGCTGGCAGTAATTGTTCCTGATAACGAGGGATGAATCCCGTGTCGAGCTCAGCTGCAGCGAAGGCTGGGTGTCCGATGATTCGGCGCAGAAAGCTGATATTGGTCTTCAGCCCGCCAATGGCGAACTCATCCAGCATGCTCAGTAGCCGCAAACGAGCCTGTTCGCGGTCCTCGCCCCAGGCGATCAGCTTGCCAAGCATCGGATCATAGAACGGCGAAATGCTGTCGCCTTCCTCGACACCGCTGTCGACGCGCCTGCCCGGGCCTGCGGCTGACTCGCGGTACAGCGCCAGGTGTCCGGTGGCCGGCAAGAAGTCATTACTTGGGTCTTCAGCATACAAACGCACTTCAATCGCATGGCCGAGCAACGGCACCTGCGCCTGCGTCATGGGCAGCGGCTCGCCTTGGGCGACGCGAATCTGCCACGCCACCAGATCGAGACCGGTGATGGCTTCGGTGACCGGGTGCTCGACCTGCAGGCGCGTGTTCATCTCCATGAAGAAGAACTCACCGCGCGAATCCAGCAGAAACTCCACGGTGCCTGCGCCGACATAACCGATCGCTTGCGCCGCACGGACTGCCGCTTCACCCATGGCTTTACGCAGTTCCGCGCTCAGGCCGGGGGCCGGCGCCTCTTCGACGACTTTCTGGTGACGACGTTGAATCGAGCAATCACGTTCGTTGAGGTACAGGCAGCTACCGTGCTGATCAGCGAAGACCTGGATTTCCACATGCCGTGGTTTGAGCAGGTACTTTTCCACCAGCATCCGCGAATCGCCAAACGAAGATTGCGCCTCACGCTGCGCCGAGGCCAGGGCTTCGGCCAACTGGCTGACGTCCTCGACCACTTTCATGCCTTTACCACCGCCCCCGGCAGTCGCCTTGAGCAGCACTGGATAGCCGATGCGCTCGGCGGCATCGCGGAAGGTTTCCAGGTCCTGGGCCTCACCGTGATAACCCGGTACCAGCGGCACACCCGCAGTTTCCATCAAGGCTTTGGCGGCGGATTTGCTGCCCATGGCGTCAATGGCCGAAGCGGGTGGGCCGAGGAAAATCAAGCCGGCGGCTTCAATGGCGCGCGCAAATCCGGCGTTCTCCGAGAGAAAGCCATAACCCGGGTGAATCGCCTGGGCGCCGCTGGTCTTGGCGGCAGCGAGCAGTTTGTCGATTTGCAGGTAACTGTCAGCCGCTTTGCTGCCACCCAGGTCGACGCGGATGTCTGCTTCGCGACTGTGCCGCGCATCGCGATCGGTGGCGCTGTGCACGGCCACGGTGGTCAGGCCCAGCGCCTTGGCGGTACGCATCACTCGGCAGGCAATTTCGCCACGGTTGGCCACCAGCAAGGTGGTGAGAACAGGGGCGCTCATCAACGCAGCTCCTTGGTAGTGGATTCAGGCTGCCAACTTGGCGGACGTTTCTGCAGGAACGCCCGCAAGCCTTCCTGACCTTCAGGACTGACGCGAATTCGCGCGATCGCGTTTTCGCAGTAACGGCGCAACGCCGGGTTCAGGGCACCGTTGCCGACTTCACGCAGCAGCTCCTTGCTTGAGCGCATGGCGTGTGGGCTATTGAGCAATAGATTGTTGATCCACTGTTCGACCTGCGACTCCAGTTCGCTGGCCGGATAGCTTTCGCTGAGCAGGCCGATTTCCTGAGCACGTTGGCCACTGAAACGTTCAGCGGTCAGTGCATAACGGCGCGCGGCCCGTTCGCCGATGGCTTGCACAACGAAAGGGCTGATCACCGCCGGCGCCAGGCCGATGCGCACTTCCGACAGGCAGAATTGCGCGTCATCGGCACCAATCGCCATGTCGCAGCAACTGATCAAGCCCAGAGCGCCGCCATAGGCTGCGCCCTGGACAACCGCCAGCGTCGGGATTTTCAGCTTGGCCAGGTTGTACATCAACTCAGCCAGCTCGCGAGCGTCGTCCAGGTTGGTGTGGTAATCGAGTTCGGCCGATTGCTGCATCCAGGCCAGGTCAGCGCCAGCGCTGAAATGCTTGCCACGCCCGCGCACCAGCAGAAAACGCAGGCTTGGATTGCTCTGGACCTTGTCCAGCGCGAGGATCAGTTCGCGGATCATTTCGGCGTTGAAGGCGTTGTTTTTCGCCTCGCGACTCAACCACAGCGTGGCGAAACCACGCGGGTCGGTCAGCAGTTCGAGGGTATTGAAGTCGCTCATGGTTTTCTCCAGATCACATCCGGAACACGCCGAAGCGGCTCGGTTCGATAGGTGCATTCAGCGATGCAGACAAGGCCAGGGCCAGCACGTCGCGGGTTTGCGCCGGGTCAATGACGCCGTCGTCCCACAACCGGGCGCTGGAATAGTAGGGGTGGCCCTGTTCTTCGTACTGATCGAGGATCGGTTGCTTGATCTCGGCTTCCTGGGCGTCGGAGAACGGATGACCGCTGCGTTCAGCCTGTTCGCGCTTGACCTGAACCAGCACGCCGGCGGCTTGCTCGGCGCCCATCACGCCGATTCGCGCGTTCGGCCACATCCACAGGAACCGCGGATCGTAGGCCCGTCCACACATGCCGTAGTTACCGGCGCCGAAGCTGCCGCCGATGATCACGGTGAATTTCGGCACCTTGGCGCAGGCCACGGCGGTGACCAGTTTTGCGCCGTGCTTGGCAATGCCGCCGGCTTCGTATTTCTGGCCGACCATGAAGCCGGTGATGTTTTGCAGGAACAGCAAGGGAATCCCGCGCTGGCAGGCCAGTTCGATGAAGTGCGCGCCTTTCTGCGCAGCTTCGGCGAAGAGGATGCCGTTGTTCGCAAGAATCGCGATCGGGTAGCCGTGCAGGTGTGCGAAACCACAGACCAGCGTCGTACCGAACAGCGCCTTGAACTCGTCGAACACTGAGCCGTCCACCAGTCGCGCAATCACTTCACGCACATCGAACGGTTGCTTGGCGTCGGCCGGCACCACGCCGTACAACTCGTCGCTGCCGTAGAGCGGTGCGATTGGCGTCAGTTGTTGCAGTTCGCCCAGTTTGCGCCAGTTGAGGTTGGCAACACTGCGTCGGGCCAGGGCCAGCGCGTGTTCGTCGCTGTCGGCATAGTGGTCGGCCACACCGGAAATCTTGCAGTGCACATCGGCACCGCCCAGGTCTTCGGCGCTGACCACTTCACCGGTTGCGGCTTTCACCAGCGGCGGGCCGGCAAGGAAAATTGTCGCCTGCTGACGGACCATGATCGCTTCATCGGCCATGGCCGGCACATAGGCGCCGCCGGCAGTGCAGGAGCCCATGACCACGGCGATCTGCGGGATGCCCATGGCGCTCATGTTGGCCTGGTTGAAGAAGATCCGCCCGAAGTGCTCGCGGTCCGGGAACACTTCATCCTGACGCGGCAGATTGGCGCCGCCGGAGTCCACCAGGTAGATGCACGGCAGGCGATTCTGTTGGGCGATGGTCTGGGCGCGCAGGTGCTTTTTCACCGTCAGCGGGTAGTACGAACCGCCTTTCACGGTCGCGTCGTTGGCGACGATCATGCATTCGACACCTTCGACCCGGCCGATGCCGGCGATCACTCCGGCGGCGGGGACATCTTCACCGTAGACCTCGTAAGCGGCCAGTTGGCTGATTTCCAGAAAGGGCGAACCAGGGTCGAGCAGGCGATTGATCCGCTCACGGGGCAGCAGTTTGCCGCGTGAGGTATGCCGCTCCTGGGCCTTGGCGCCGCCGCCTTGCTGGACCTGAGCGAGCAGGGTGTGCAGCGCGTCGACCTGGGCAAGCATCGCCGCGCTGTTGGCCGCGAACTCCGCCGAACGGGGGTTGAGCTGGGTGTGCAGGATTGCCATGGACAGCTCCGTTAGCGGGTTTCGTTGAAGAGTTCGCGACCGATCAGCATGCGACGGATCTCACTGGTTCCCGCACCAATTTCATACAGCTTGGCGTCACGCAGCAGACGGCCTGCCGGGAATTCGTTGATGTAGCCGTTACCGCCCAGAATCTGGATCGCATCGAGGGCCATTTGCGTGGCGCGTTCAGCGCTGTAAAGGATTACGCCGGCAGCGTCCTTGCGGGTGGTTTCGCCACGCTCGCAGGCTTGAGCCACTGCGTACAGGTAGGCGCGGCTGGCATTGAGTTGGGTATACATGTCGGCGACYTTGCCCTGGATCAGCTGGAAYTCGCCGATGCTYTGGCCGAACTGTTTGCGGTCGTGGATGTACGGGACGATSAGGTCCATGCAGGCCTGCATGATCCCGGTTGGCCCGCCGGAGAGCACCACGCGCTCATAGTCGAGGCCGCTCATCAGCACTTTCACGCCACCGTTGAGCACGCCCAGGATGTTTTCTTCCGGGACTTCAACGTCATCGAAGAACAGCTCGCAGGTGTTCGAACCGCGCATGCCCAGCTTGTCGAATTTGTTGCTGCGGCTGAAACCTTTCCAGTCGCGCTCGACGATAAATGCGGTGATCCCGTGCGGGCCCTTTTCCAGGTCGGTCTTGGCGTAGATCACGTACGTGTTGGCGTCCGGGCCGTTGGTGATCCAGGTCTTGCTGCCGTTGAGCACATAGTGGTCGCCACGTTTGTCGGCGCGCAGCTTCATCGAAACCACGTCGGAACCTGCGTTCGGTTCGCTCATGGCCAGAGCGCCGATGTGCTCGCCGCTGATCAGCTTCGGCAGGTATTTGGCTTTCTGTTCGTGGGTGCCGTTGCGGTTGATCTGATTGACGCAGAGGTTGGAATGCGCGCCGTAGGACAGGGCGACCGAGGCCGAGCCTCGGCTGATTTCTTCCATGGCCACCACGTGCGCCAGATAGCCCAGGCCGGCGCCGCCGTATTCTTCTGGAACGGTAATCCCCAGCAACCCCATGTCGCCGAATTTACGCCACAAGTCAGCCGGGAACAGGTTATCGATATCGATCTGTGCTGCACGCGGGGCGATCTCTTTGCTGACGAAGGCGCGGACCTGGTCACGCAGCATGTCGATGGTTTCGCCGAGGGCAAAGTTCAGGGTCGGATAGCTCATGGGGCACCTTCAAACTTGTTTTTATAAATGGAGAATCGGCCTGCACAGTGCGCCGAATCGACTGTCACCTTTACGTTAACGTAAGCCTGTGACGAATGGCTGTCAATCACCCTTTACGTTAACGTCAACTTGAGCGAGAGTAGAGACAGTTTCGAGGTTGAAAAACGAACCGTTTGCGTAGGAACAGCCAAGCCTGTCACCAGTAAAGGTTCAACCGTCTCACCCACTAAAAAAGACAATAGGGGTCGTCATGGATCAACACAGTGCTCCCCCACAGCACAGCTACAGCCGTGGTTCGCAGGACAAAGCCTTGCTGGCGATGACCATTGGCCAGGCGTTCGATAACACCGTCGCGAAATACCCCCAAGGCGACGCATTGGTGGTGCGTCATCAGCAACTTCGCTACAGCTGGGCGCAATTGGCCGAAGCGGTCGATTTGCACGCCAGAGCGTTTTTGGCGTTGGGTTTACAAACGGGGGACCGTCTCGGCATCTGGGCGCCAAACTGCGCGCAGTGGTGCATCAGCCAGTTTGCCAGCGCGAAGATTGGCGTGATTCTGGTCAACATCAATCCGGCCTATCGCAGTTCCGAACTCGAGTACGTGCTGAAGCAGTCCGGTTGCCAATGGCTGGTGTGTGCCGGTTCGTTCAAGACGTCCGATTACCACGCCATGCTGCAAGGCCTGGCACCGGAGCTGGCGGAGCAATCCATTGGCCGTCTGCACTCTGAGCGCCTGCCGGATTTGCGCGGCGTGATCAGCCTCGACGCACAACCGCCATCAGGCTTTTTGCCGTGGTCGCAATTGGCGGATCTTGGTGCCGGGGTGCCGGTTGAACAGCTCAAGGCACGGCAAAACAACCTGCATTTCGACCAGGCGGTGAACATTCAATACACTTCCGGCACCACCGGATTTCCCAAGGGCGCGACCCTCAGTCACTACAACATCCTCAACAACGGTTACATGGTCGGCGAAAGCCTCGGACTGACCGCCGATGATCGCCTGGTGATCCCGGTGCCGCTGTATCACTGCTTCGGCATGGTCATGGGTAACTTGGGTTGCGTTACTCATGGCAGCGCCATGATTTACCCCAACGACGCCTTCGACCCGTTGCTGACGTTGACCACTGTTGCGCAAGAGAAAGCCACCGCGTTGTACGGTGTGCCGACCATGTTCATCGCCATGCTCGATCAACCGCGCCGCGCAGAGTTCGACCTGTCGACGCTGCGTACCGGGATCATGGCCGGGGCAACGTGCCCGATTGAAGTCATGCGCCGGGTCATCAGCGAAATGCACATGAGCGAAGTGCAGATTGCCTACGGCATGACGGAAACCAGTCCGGTGTCGTTACAGACCGGTCCGTCAGACGACCTGGAACTGCGCGTCACCACGGTCGGCCGCACCCAGCCGCAGCTGGAAAGCAAAATCATTGATGAGGCGGGCAATCTGGTGCCCCGCGGGACCATCGGTGAACTGTGCACTCGCGGTTACAGTGTGATGCTTGGTTACTGGAACAACCCGCAAGGCACGGCCGAGGCGATCGATCAGGCTGGCTGGATGCACACCGGCGATCTGGCGACCATGAACGAAGAGGGTTACGTCTGCATCGCCGGACGTAACAAGGACATGATCATTCGTGGTGGCGAGAATATTTACCCACGAGAGCTGGAAGAGTTTTTCTTCACTCATCCGGCGGTAGCCGATGTGCAGATCATCGGCATTCCATGCGAGAAGTACGGTGAGGAAATCGTTGCCTGGATCAAGTTTCACCCGGGCCACCGCGCCACTGAGCAGGAGCTGCAAACCTGGTGCAAGGAGCGCATCGCGCACTTCAAGACGCCGCGTTACTTCAAGTTCGTCGAGGAGTTTCCGATGACCGTGACCGGCAAGATCCAGAAGTTCCGGATGCGCGAGCTCAGTATCGAAGAGCTGAAAGCCAATAAAGGCTAACGACAGTCCTGTGGGAGCAAGCCCGCTCCCACAGGATGCGCGGCCAAAACCCAAACACCAGACAGCACAAAGGGGAGCCGAAGCTCCCCTTTAATTTGTCGTTGCCTGCTCTTTTTTTATTATTAAGGGGCGGTCTGTTGTTGTTTTTGGCAACCGTGACCCTTTACCGCTGTTTTGGGCGACCCCCATCCGGGGTCAAGAGCAAACGTATTTTTTTGAGCGCTGATCTGCTTTTTCGCCAAGCGATCCAACCAGTTCGGGAGCTACCTGAAGGTAGTTTTATTGTTCTCTGCCCGGTTGCGGGTTACTGCAAGCAGCACCCTGAAAAGCACACCTTCTCCAAAAAAATCTGTTAGCTGCGTCTCTGCCGTGTTGTTTTTGTTATGTCAGAGTCGTTACGTCTTATTTTTATTAGGTTTGCTGCTTTTTATTCTTGTTATGCCATAGAGATAGCAGAAGCCATGCCAACTTTTAAAAGTGCTTTAAAAACAACGACTTAAAATTTTGTAGGACAAATCGTTCATGAAAATTCGGTCAGGTTGTTTCCGTGTTACTCGTTTTGTTGCGGTTGCGGTAACACCCGGATACATCACTGGGCGCTACGGGCCTTGGCCACGCGTGAACCGGTCGGGCGGCCCAGGACGTTGCAGATCTGCTGGCCGGCCAGAATCAGTTTTTCCAGGTCGACGCCGGTCTTGATACCCAGGCCGTTGAGCAGGTACAGCACGTCTTCGGTGGCAACGTTGCCGCTGGCGCCCTTGGCGTATGGGCAGCCGCCGAGGCCGGCGATGGAACTGTCGAACACCGCAATCCCTTCCAGCAGGCTGGCATAGATGTTGGCCATGGCCTGACCGTAGGTGTCGTGGAAATGCCCGGCCAGTTTGTCCCGTGGCACGTCGGCTGAAACCACCTCGAACATCTTGCGTGTCGCGCCGGCGGTGCCGGTGCCGATGGTGTCGCCGAGAGAGACCTCGTAGCAGCCCATGGCGTACAGCTCGCGTGCAACCAGGGCAACTTGCTCGGGCGCCACGTCACCCTCGTAAGGGCAGCCGAGCACACAGGACACGTAACCGCGCACACTGACCCCGTGTTGCCGGGCGGCCTCCATGATCGGCACGAAGCGCGCCAGGCTTTCGCTGATCGAGCAATTGATGTTGCGTTGCGAGAAGGATTCGGAGGCGGCGGCGAACACCGCGACTTCCTTGACCCCGGCAGCCACCGCGTCTTCGAACCCGCGCAGGTTCGGCGCCAGTGCGCCGTAGGTCACCCCGGGCTTGCGCTGGATCTGCGCGAACACCTCGGCCGAGCCGGCCATTTGCGGTACCCATTTCGGCGAAACGAAACTGCCGACTTCTATATAGCCGAGGCCAGCAGCGCTGAGCGCATCGACCAACTGCACCTTGTCCGCAACGCTGATGGGTTGGGCTTCGTTCTGCAAGCCATCGCGTGGGCCGACTTCGATCAGGCGTACGTGGGTGGGGAGGGGCATAAGGAATTCACCTGTTGTTATGAGAGCGTGGGAACGATCAGATAGCCTGCTGGCTCTTGATCGTCTGTTCCAGCGCCTGGACACAGCGTTCTTCGGCGGTGTCGAGTTCCAGTTTCATCTGCTCGATGTCCAGCAGTTGCTGTTCAAGCTGTTCACGGCGCTCGGTGATTTTCGCCAGCATGCTGTGCAGCTGTTTCTGATTGCCGCTGGTGGGATCGTAGAGCTCGATCAGCTCGCGGCATTCGGCCAGGGAAAAGCCGATGCGCTTGCCACGCAGGATCAGCTTCAGGCTGACCTTGTCACGTGGCGAATAGATACGTTCCTGGCCGCGACGCTCAGGGCTGAGCAGGCCTTGCTCTTCGTAAAAGCGAATGGCGCGAGTGGTGATGTCGAGCTCGCGGGCGAGGTCGGAAATGCTATAGGTCTGGCTGCTCATGGACGCGCTCGCAAAAAGGTCATGGCGCTAAGCTAATGTCAGGTTGACGTGAACGTCAAGGCTGTTGATCTTCATTGCCATAACCGGCCTCTTCGCGAGCAAGCCCACACTGGATCGGTGTTGAACATGGGATTTGCTGTTCGAACGGAGTTCAGTGTGGGAGCGGGCTTGCTCCGGGCGGCGATCCGACGAAGAACGATTACACGGTCTAATGTCTTACGCGTTATCCAGCTTCTTCTCATGCGCCGTCACTTGCTGGCACAACTCGATCATCTGCTCGCGCATCCAGCGGTTGGCCGGGTCCTGATCGGTGCTTTCGTGCCAGTAGAGGTGGGTCTCCACCGGCGGCACATCATTGACCGGCAGATAGAAGGCGTGCAGGTCATGACGCCGGGCAAAACGCTCGGGCACGGTCATCACCATGTCGGTTTGCTGCAACACCTGGGAGGCCATCAGGTAATGCTGCGAGCGCAGGGCGATCTTGCGCTGGATGCCCATTTTGCCCAAGGCCAGGTCGACATAACCCAGCCCGCTACGGCGGCTGGAAATGTGCACATGGGTCAGTGACAGGTAGTCGTCGAGGGTGAATTTTTCCTTGCTCGCCATCGGATGGCCCTTGCGCATGGCACACACGTAGCGATCTTCCATCAACTTGACGTGACGCACTTGCGGATCGGTGTTGAGCGGTGCATCGACGGCAAAGTCCAGGCGGCCAGCGGCGAGCTCCTTGGTGGTCTCGCGGCGTTTCGACAGAAAGCTCTCGATGATCACCGTCGGCGCCAGGCGTCGCAGGCGCTGGAACAGCGGTGGCAGGATGACCGCCTCGGTGAGGTCGGTCATGCTGATGCGATAGGTCTTGACCGCCTGCAACGGGTTGAAAATCCGGCTTTCCTGCACCGATACCCGCAGCAGCGACAGTGCGTTGCGCACCGGGCCGATGATGTTTTGTGCCATGGGTGTAGGCACCATGCCTTGCGCGGTACGCACGAACAATGGGTCGTTGAAGGTTTCGCGCAGGCGGGCCAGAGCGTTCGACACCGCAGGTTGGGTAATGCCGACAATCTGCCCGGCGCGGGTCAGGTTGGCTTCGGTGTAGATCGCGTCAAAGACGATGAAAAGATTGAGGTCGACCTTGCTTAGATTCATGGCGTTTTTGCTCTGGCTCTTGTTATAGGGGCAGGAGGGCTCGATCAGTCGATCATATATCGGTGATGAATGTTAATACACGCCGAGAATAGGCTAGGTAAATTATCAACGCTGATTTAGCATCGATTCATGGCCTCAACAACGTCTTCAACACCTCGTCAAAAAAGGTAGCTGCCCATGGATTTCGACTATTCCCCCAAGGTCCAGGAACTGCGTGAACGCGTGACTGCGTTCATGGATGCTTACGTTTATCCAGCCGAAGCGGTGTTCGAACGTCAGGTCGCTGAAGGCGATCGCTGGCAGCCGACGGCGATCATGGAAGAGCTGAAAAACAAGGCCAAGGCTGAAGGCTTGTGGAACCTGTTTTTGCCGGAGTCCGAACAGGGCGCCGGCCTGACCAACCTGGAATACGCACCATTGGCGGAAATCATGGGCCGCTCCTTGCTCGGGCCTGAGCCGTTCAACTGCTCGGCGCCGGACACCGGCAACATGGAAGTCTTGGTGCGCTACGCCAATGAAGAGCAGAAGCAACGCTGGCTGGAACCGCTGCTGCGCGGCGAGATCCGCTCGGCGTTCGCCATGACCGAGCCGGACGTAGCGTCCTCCGACGCCACCAACATGGCCGCCCGTGCGGTGCGTGATGGCGACGAGTGGGTGATCAACGGCAAGAAGTGGTGGACCTCCGGCGCATGCGATCCACGCTGCAAAATCCTGATTTTCATGGGCCTGAGCAACCCCGACGCACCGCGTCACCAGCAGCACTCGATGATCCTGGTGCCGGTGGATACGCCTGGCGTGAAGATCGTTCGTCCGCTGCCGGTGTTCGGTTACGACGATGCGCCTCACGGTCACGCCGAAGTGCTGTTCGAGAACGTCCGCGTACCTTATGAGAACGTGCTGCTGGGTGAGGGCCGTGGTTTCGAAATCGCCCAGGGGCGCCTTGGCCCGGGCCGGATTCACCACTGCATGCGCTCGATCGGCATGGCGGAGCGCGCACTGGAATTGATGTGCAAACGTTCGATCAACCGCACCGCCTTCGGTAAACCGCTGGCACGCTTGGGCGGCAATATCGACAAGATCGCCGATTCGCGGATGGAAATCGACATGGCGCGGCTGCTGACCCTCAAGGCCGCCTACATGATGGACACCGTGGGCAACAAAGTGGCGAAAAGCGAAATCGCCCAAATCAAGGTGGTGGCGCCGAACGTGGCCTTGAAGGTGATCGACCGGGCGATTCAGATCCACGGTGGTGCGGGTGTCTCCAACGATTTCCCGCTGGCCTACATGTACGCCATGCAACGTACGCTGCGTCTGGCCGATGGCCCGGACGAAGTGCACCGCGCAGCGATCGGCAAGTTTGAAATCGGCAAATATGTGCCGAATGAAATGCTGCGCAGCGGGCACTAAGCCGCGGCGCTGTACCTCACCCGCAAACACAGTGCTGCTGCGTTTGCGGGTGAGTGCATTGGCAATCCCCCCTCACATCGACAGCGCTTTCACTTCGCGGCCAAACCGCTCCCGATACACCGACGGCGGCAGCCCGACCACGCTGCGAAACGCCACGCGGAAACTCTCCACCGAACGGTAACCACATTGCAGTGCAATGGACTCGGTGTTGTGCGCGCTGCTTTCCAGTAGTTCCCGGGCGCGTGCCAGCCGTTGTTGTTGCAGCCAGGATTTGGGCGAGGCACCGGTGGCTTCGCTGAATCGTCGCAAAAAAGTTCGCTCGCTCATGGCCGCCTGGCTCGCCAGTTCGCGTACGCCCAATGGTTCATGCAGGCGTTCGCGGGCCCATTGCATGACGCGCGACAGATCGCTGCGGGGAGTGCGGCTGACGGGGGCGGGAATGAACTGTGCCTGGCCGCCAGTACGTTGCGGCGACATCACCAACCGGCGTGCCACCGAGTTGGCGACCTGGGTGCCAAAGTCCCGTGCCACCAGGTGCAGGCACGCATCAATGCCGGCGGCGCTGCCGGCGGAGGTGATCAACTGCCCCGCATCGACATACAGCACGTCGGGGTCGACCAGAATGTTCGGGAAACGCTCGGCCAGCTCCTCCGTATAACGCCAGTGAGTCGTTGCGCTCAGCCCGTCGAGCAACCCCGTGGCTGCGAGTACAAACACCCCGGAGCAGATCGACAGCAGCCGCGCGCCTCGGGCATGCGCCTGACGCAGGGCCGAAAGCAGGGCTTCAGGCACGGGTTCAGTGCGGCTGCGCCAACCGGGAATGATGATGGTCCGCGCGGTGTCCAGCAGCTCCATGCCGCCGTCGACCAAAACCTGAATGCCGCCCATGGCGCGCATCGGTCCCTGATCGACGCCGACGATCCGGTGTTCGTACCAGGGAAAGTCGAACTCTGGCCGTGCCAGGCCGAAGATCTCAACGGCAATTCCGAACTCGAAGGTGCAGAGACCGTCGTAGGCCAGAATCGCGACTAATCCGGGTTCGGTGTGCATTTGGCGGAAAATTCCCAGTGAGTGTCTTGTGCGCCACTGTAGCGGTATCGGCGAGTTGGATACAGTCCTCTCACGCCCACACACGCTTTGGAGAGCACCCATGACCAGTCTGGTTCGCGAAATTCCTGCCGCCCCATCCGCCGTTGCCCTGATGCATTTCAGCAACCGCCTGACCTTTGAAACCGACTGTTCCGACGTCTTTGGCAGCCAGCAGGCGGGTGACGTGGACTTCGTTCTGGTGGATGTACGGGGTCCACTGGCGTTCGAGCGCGGTCATGTGCCAGGTGCGATCAACATTCCTGGACGCTTGATCAGTGCTGAAGTACTGGCGGCTTACCCGAAAACCACGCTGTTCGTGGTGTATTGCGCGGGTCCGCACTGCAATGGCGCGAACAAGGCTGCGGTGAAGCTCGCGGCGCTGGAATACCCGGTCAAGGAAATGATCGGTGGAGTGACCGGATGGCTGGATGAGGGCTTTGAGCTGAGCCACCCGGTTGAACGGCCAGCCAGTGCGGCAATCGGATGCGAGTGCTGATCACGACACATGATCGAGTCAGCTCTTGTGGCGAGGGAGCTTGCTCCCGCTCGATCGAGAAGCGGTCGCAATAAAGTTGATGCGTTTATCCTGAGAGAACGCACTGACAGGTTTACGACTGCTTCGCAGCCGAGCGGGAGCAAGCTCCCTCGCCACAGGGGGACTGCTAGGCTCTGGGCGTGGCCGCACGCCACTCATCCAGCGTCGCCTGCAACCAGTCGAACACCTGGCGGTAGGCGGCGCTGTCGTCCTGATCGCGGGGCAGGGGCGATTCGTTGCCGAAGTGGGCATTGAGTAGCGCTACCGACTCGGCGTTCCATTCCGGATGAAACTGCAATCCCACGCGGGTCGAGCCGACGGCGTACATCTGCTGCTCACACTGGGCGCTGCTGGCCAGCAATCGGGCGTCGGGTGGCAGATCGATCGCATCTTCATGCCATTCCAGTACGTTCAGTGCGGACCCGTCAGCGAACGTAACCTGCGTCCAGCCGGTTTCGGTCCGGGCCATTCGCCGCACATTCCCGCCCAGGCTCAGGGCCAGCAATTGCGCACCCAGGCAAATGGCGAACACCGGCGCGCCCTGTGCGATGCTTGCCGCCAGCCACTTGCGCTCTTCTGCCAGCCACTGCGGACCTGCGTTGGCCTCATAAGGCCCGCCCAGAATGATCACCGGCGCAGCGCCTGCGGGCGGAAGCTGGCCAAGGTCCGCGCGAAACACCTTCAGCGTCAGCCCTCGGGACTCGGCCCAATCGTCAATCGCCCCGGGGCCTTCAGCGGGGTGGTGCTGGATCAGGTTCAACGAGGTCGATTGCTCGGGCATGGCGCGGCTCTCTGGTAGCGGAGGGAGGTATGGTCGGCTTTTTCCGTCGGAACGTGCGGCATCTTGACTGAAAACCAGGCGTTTCTGAAGGCCGTTGCACCGCGTTGGCGCAGGCTATTACTGCGAGAAATACCTTGGCTTATTTTCTATAACGATTTGTCGCTTAAACACAATTCGCATCTTGAGTGCAGCTCTAGACTGCCGGCCACTTCGATTTTTACCAGCCACAAGCTACTAATCGAATGCTGCCAATAAGAGTCTCCGCACACAGGAGTTATAAATGAAGAAGCTAGTGATGTTCGGTGCTCTGGCACTGTCCGTGTTGTCCCTGTCGGCCGTAGCCGAAGATGCCAAGCCGATCCGTCTGGGGATCGAAGCCGGCTACCCACCGTTCTCGTTCAAGACACCTGAAGGCAAACTCAGCGGCTTTGACGTGGACATCGGCGATGCGCTGTGTGAGCAGATGAAAGTCAAATGTACCTGGGTCGAGCAAGAATTCGATGGTCTGATCCCGGCGCTGAAGGTCAAGAAAATCGACGCGATCCTGTCGTCCATGACCATCACCGACGACCGCAAGAAGAACGTCGACTTCACGATCAAGTACTACCACACCCCGGCACGTTTCGTGATGAAGGAAGGTACCGCCATCAAGGACCCGCTGACCGAACTCAAGGGCAAGAAAGTCGGTGTGCTGCGCGCCAGTACTCACGACCGCTTCGCCACTGAAGTGCTGGTGCCGGCCGGGATCAACCTGGTGCGCTACGGCTCCCAGCAGGAAGCCAACCTGGACATGACCTCCGGCCGCCTCGACGCGATGCTGGCTGACTCGGTCAACCTTGACGACGGCTTCCTGAAAACCGACGCCGGCAAAGGCTTCGCGTTCGTTGGCCCGGAATACGAAGACGCCAAGTACTTCGGCGGTGGTGCCGGTATTGCCGTGCGCAAAGGTGATAAAGAGCTGGCGGACAAGTTCAACACGGCCATCAACGAAATCCGCGCCAACGGCAAGTACAAGCAAGTGCAGGACAAGTACTTCAAGTTCGACGTTTACGGCAAGTAATTTCACCGTTCAAAAAGGTGGCTATCGTTGACGCGGTGGCCGCCTTTTTTATGCACCTTTGAATGTCCTCGCCTCACACATTTTCTGTAGGAGCCCGCCATGCAACGTATCGACCATCAACTGCCCTGGAGCCACCTCGGCACCGAGCGCAGCCTCAGCGTGTTTCGATTTGGCGCAGGTTCGCGCAAGGTCTACATTCAGGCCAGCCTGCACGCCGATGAACTACCGGGCATGCGCACGGCCTGGGAACTGAAGAAGCGTCTCACCGAACTTGAAGCCCAGGGCCAGCTCAACGGCGTTATCGAGCTGGTGCCGGTGGCCAACCCGATTGGCCTGGACCAGCATCTGCAAAGCGCCCACATGGGCCGTTTCGAGCTGGGCAGCGGGAAGAATTTCAACCGGGCGTTCTATGAACTCAGCGGGCCGGTGGGGGAGTTGATCGGTTCGCAGTTGGGCAACGACGCCGAGGCCAACATCGCGTTGATCCGTCAGACCATGGGTCAGGTCCTCGACCGGTTGCCGGCCCCGGCGTCACAGCTGGAAGCCCTGCATCGGTTGCTGTTGCGGCATGCCTGTGAGGCTGAGATCACCCTGGATCTGCATTGCGATTTCGAGGCGGCCATTCATCTTTATGCGCTGCCGCAACACTGGCCGCGTTGGCAGTCCCTGGCGGCACGATTGAAGGCCGGTGTGGCGTTGTTGTGCGAAGACTCTGGTGGCAGTTCGTTCGATGAGTCCTGTTCGTCGCCGTGGTTGCGGTTGGCCAAGGCGTTTCCAGAGGCGTCGATTCCACCGGCCAACCTGGCGACGACCCTGGAGTTGGGAAGTATGGGGGATACGCGGGTTGATCAGGCGCAGGCCAATTGCGAGGCGATCCTCGGGTTTCTGGCAGAGCAGGGTTTTATTGCCGGGCAGTGGCCGCAAGCGCCGGATGAGTGTTGTGAGGGGATGCCGCTCGAGGGGACCGAGTATCTGTTTGCACCGCATCACGGGGTGGTGAGTTTTCTGCGTGAGGCGGGGGAGTGGGTCGAGAAGGGCGATGCGTTGTTTGAGGTGGTCGATCCGTTGAGTGATCGGGTGACGGTGGTGTGTGCCGGGACCAGCGGGGTGTTGTTTGCGCTGGATCGCGGGCGGTATACGCAGCCGGGAATCTGGCAGGCGAAGGTGGCGGGGCGGGAGACGATACGGGTTGGGAAGCTGGTCAACGATTGAGTCCGGTCTGGCTGCCCCCATCTCTTGTGGGAGCGAGCCTGCTCGCGATGGGGCCAGCCAGTCTGGCCTCAGACTCCCTTCGGCAACTCCATCAAAAACCGCGTCCATCCCTGGCCTGATTCGCAACGAATCGTCCCGCCATGGGCGCGGATGATCGACTGAGTGATCGCCAGCCCCAACCCTGCATGCTCGCTACTGCCTTCATGGCGCGCCGGGTCTGCGCGGTAGAACCGGTCAAACAAGCGCGGCAACAGCTCTTCAGAAATCCCGTTGCCACTGTTTTCAACGCTCAGGCTCAAGCCCTTTGGCTCATCGACAATCCGCACCTGAATCTCACCGTTTGGCGGGGTGAAGCGCAGCGCGTTGTCCAGCAGATTGGAGAGGGCACGGCGCAGCATGCTGCGGTCGCCACTGAGGTTGGCGCTGCCGAGGCGGGTCAGCTTGACCTGGGCGTCTTCGGCCAGTGGTGCGAAAAACTCCAGCAACAGATCCGCTTCCTCGGCCAGTTGCAGCGGTTCGCGTTTTGGTGTCAGCAAGCCGTGATCGGCCTTGGCCAGATACAGCATGTCGTTGACCAGTTGCGCCATCCATTGCAGCTCTTCGAGGTTGCCGTGCAGCGCCTCGCGGTAATCTTCCAGGTCGCGCGGGCGGGTGAGGGTGACCTGAGTGTGGGTCAACAGGTTCGACAACGGCGTGCGCAGTTCGTGGGCGATGTCGGCGGAGAAGGCCGACAGACGCTGGAACGAGTCGTCGAGACGGCCGAGCATGGCGTTAAACGTGTGAGCCAGATTGGCGAGTTCGGCGGGCATTTGATCTTCGGGCAGGCGTTGGGTCAGCGAACTGGCGGACACCCCGGCGGCCACTTCACTCATGCGTCGCAAGGGCCGCAATCCACTGCGCGCCGCCCACGCGCCGAGCAGCGCGGTGGCCAGCGCCGACAGGCCGACGGTCAACCAGATCAAATGCTGCATGCGCTGCAAAAAGTGCTGATGGTGAGTGATGTCGAGCATCAGAATCAGCTGCGCGGAATCGGTCTTGCCCGGCTCCAGCGCGGCGCTGTAGACACGATACGCCGTGTCGGCGCTGTGCAAACTGTGAAGACCGGACTGGGTTGGCAAGTCGTCGGGGAGGTTCGCGGCACTGTCGAACCACACGCGACCATCGGCGCTGCGCACCTGCAATGCCAGGTCCGGCTGATGGCTCATTTCATCCTGCAACCTGGCTTTTCGCTCGGCGAACAATCGTGGATCGTCGGCGCCGGCCAAGACACTGCGCAGGGCGATCAACTTGCCGTCGAGCAATTGCTGGTCGAGTTCAATGAAGTGCGTCTCGCTGGCGCGGCTGAACAGCACGCCGGCAAACAACGAAACCACCGCCGTGCAGGCGGCAAACAACAGCGCCAGGCGGCCGCTCAGGGACAGGCGGCGCATCAGGCGGGACGCTCTTCAAGCACATAGCCCATGCCGCGTACGGTATGAATCAACTTGTTCGGGAAGTCGTCGTCGATCTTCAGGCGCAGACGGCGGATCGCCACTTCAATGACATTGGTGTCACTGTCGAAATTCATGTCCCAGACCTGCGAAGCGATCAGCGATTTGGGTAGCACTTCGCCTTGGCGGCGCAAGAGCAGTTCCAGCAGGGCGAACTCCTTGGCGGTCAGGTCGATGCGCTGGCCGCTGCGCTCGACCCGGCGGCGAAACAGGTCCAGCCGCAAATCAGCCAGTTGCAGACTGGTTTCCTGCGACGTCGCGCTGCCGCGACGTAACAGGCTGCGCACGCGGGCCAGTAATTCGGAAAAGGCGAACGGCTTGACCAGGTAGTCGTCGGCGCCCAGTTCCAGGCCATGAACCCGGTCTTCAACGGCATCGCGGGCGGTGAGAAACAGCACCGGGATGTCCAGGCCGGCGCTACGCACCGCTTGCAATATCTGCCAGCCGTCACGGCCGGGGAGCATCACGTCGAGAATCAGCAACGCGTAATCGCCGGTCAGCGCCAGGTGCTGGCCGGTGTTGCCGTCGGCCACCAGTTCGACGTTGAAGCCGGACTCGGTCAGGCCTTGGCGCAAGTAATGGCCGGTTTTCGGTTGGTCTTCGACGATCAGCAATTTCATGGGCAGCTCGAGGTCAATGGAACAGGTGCGTTATACCGTGGCAGGCTGTCATGCAGTGCAACCTTACAAAGTTGTAATCTGGCCGTCAGCTGGCTGGCAGTGGCGCAGTAGTAGAGTTTCCCACAAGCTGAACCTTATCTTGTTGGAGGGTGATCATGTTTTTGCGTCATCGATTGGTACTTGCCGGCTGCTTGTTGGCGTTGAGCTTTCCCGTGTGGGCGTCGCCGGCACAGACCTACGATTTCGGCACACCGGCCCCGGCGGCGAAGGCTACGCGCAGCGTCGAAATCGTGATGAGCGATATGTCGTTCACGCCCAAGACGCTGGACATCAAAGCCGGTGAGACAGTGCGTTTTGTACTGATCAATAAAGGCCGGTTACTGCACGAGTTCAACCTGGGGGATGCGGCGATGCACGCTGCGCATCAACAGGAAATGCTGAAAATGCAACAGGGCGGCATGCTCACCCCGACCATGATGAAAGGCGCTTCCATGGACCACGGTTCGATGGCGGGCATGGATCACAACTCGATGCCAGGCATGGATCACGGCGCAAGCATGAAGCACGATGATCCGAACAGCGTGTTGATTGAACCGGGCAAAACCGCCGAATTGACCTGGACCTTCAAGAAAGCCAGCAATCTGCAGTTCGCCTGCAATATTCCCGGCCACTATCAGGCGGGCATGGTCGGCAAATTGACTGTCAGTCAGTAAGCACTCAAAGGCGGGAGCAAAGGCTGTTAGAATCCGCTGATTCTTCAGTCAGGTTTCCGCCATGCATCCCGCAGCCGAACATTCGCCGCTGGGCAAATCCAGCGAATACATCGCCACGTACACGCCGTCCTTGCTGTTCCCGATCCCGCGCACCGCGAAATGGGCCGAGCTGGGCCTGACGGCTGAAACCCTGCCATACAAGGGCGTGGACTTCTGGAACTGCTTCGAACTGTCCTGGCTGTTGCCATCGGGCAAGCCGGTGGTGGCCATCGGCGAATTCAGCATCCCGGCAGACTCGCCGAACATCATCGAATCGAAGTCGTTCAAGTTGTACCTGAACTCGCTGAACCAGACGCCGTTCGCCGATACCCAAAGCCTTGAAGCCACGCTGGTGAATGACCTGTCGGCCGCCGCGGGCAAGCCGGTGGGCGTGCGTATTCGCAGCTTGAACGAGGTCGAGGCTGAAGGCGTTGTAGCGCTGCCAGGCGTGTGCATCGATGATCTGGACATCAGCGTCAGCAACTACGAGCATCCGCGCCCGGAACTGCTGCGTTGCGATGATTCGCGCATCGTTGAAGAGAGCGTACACAGCCACCTGCTCAAATCCAATTGCCCGGTCACCAGCCAGCCGGACTGGGGCAGTGTCGCGGTCGAGTACCGTGGCGCGGCGCTGGATCACGCCAGTCTGCTGGCCTATCTGGTGAGCTTCCGCCAGCATTCGGACTTCCACGAGCAGTGCGTAGAACGGATCTTCCTCGACCTGCAGCGCTTGCTGAAGCCGGAAAAACTGACCGTGTATGCGCGTTACGTGCGTCGCGGCGGGCTGGATATCAACCCGTATCGCAGCACTGAAGAAGTGCAACTGCCGAACCACCGCCTGGTCCGTCAGTAAAGATCCAATGTGGGAGCGAGCTTGCTCGCGATAGCGATCCGACCATCACCTTGATGTTGAATGTGCCGCCGCCATCGCGAGCAGGCTCGCTCCCACAGGGATTGCATTGCAGGTCGCAGAAATGAAAAAGCCCCGCTATCGCTAGCGGGGCTTTTTTGTATTCGAGGAGTCAGATCCCGATGTTGCCCAGGGTCTGCACGATGTTGCGCAACACGGTGGCCAGCGCCGGATGGTCCACTTCGAAACGCTCCACGGCAAGGTTGACGCCGTCCGCCAGGCTGCTGTCCTGCGTCGCGGTTTCCAGTTTGATCTGCGCCTCAATTTTCTGCATCAGTTCTTGCAGGTGCTCACGCTCTTCCAGCGTGAGCGGCGGGTTCTGCTCCAGTTGCTCGCGCAGGGCGTTGAGCTGTTCTTGCAGTTCGCGGGCAGGCATGGCGTTCTTCCTTTTATCGATAGGCACTGGCATAGACCGCAGCGATGGGCCAAAGGTCTGCATCTGGCCTTTAGATTAATCCACTGGCGAGCGAAGTGCATGATCTTGATCAAGAACGCCCTATCAGGGCTTTTCACCCTTGTGTCGGCGCAGGCCGATGTCTGACAGGCAGGTGTCGAGTTCACCCAGGTGATCGATCACCGAATGCACGCCAAGGCCGAACAATTGCACGGTCGCCTTGCCGCGTTTGAGCTCGCGTTCCTGCTGACTCAAGGCGTGCCACTCATTGGGTGTCAGCCCGCAGAGCGAGCCACAGGACGCCAGGCCGATGGTCCAGAGCCCGGCGTTGAGGCCTGATTGCAGCAAGCGCGGTTCGCCGCTGACCAGCACGCAACCGTCCAGACGATCGATGTTCAGCGCCATCAAGGCTTGCCAGCACGCATCGGGGGACGGCCATTGCCCCCTGTTCAGCGTGTGCGGGCTGGCGGTGACCCAGTCCGGCAGCGAAGTGGCCAGCGCGAGGCTTTGCGCGTGTGGCAACTCGTCGAGCCAGGCACACGGAATGCCTTGAAGTTGCAGGCGGTTCAGCGCTTCCAGGGCGCCCGGTGTCGGGTGCGCTCGTTCAGCGGTGTCGCGGTCGTTCTGACGGCTGCGGGCGCCGAAATCCACCAGACAGCCGCTGAGACCGAAGAGCACGGCGGTCGGGTTGGGAATGCTCTGGGGGAGGGCTTGAGCGTGGGGCATTTCAACGTCCCTGAAATAATTCCGGAGATTAGGGATGCCCCATGACAGTTGAGTGACATCGGGATGAAGCGGCCGCACCAACAAGGCCGGTTCACGGGCGACTGCCTAAAAATACTTAACCACCTTATACTAGCGCGCTTATCGCCCGGGTATTGAGTCCCGCGCCAGTACGGTCCAAGGAGTTTTTTGCTATGCGCTGGAGCAATCGTCTAGCTCGACTATGTATGTGTGCCAGCGTGTTGCTGGTTCCGTTCGCTGCCCAGGCGGCGTCGGAAGATGATCCTTGGGAAAGCATTAACCGTCCGATCTACAAGTTCAACGATGTACTGGACACCTACGCCTTGAAGCCGATTGCCCAGGGCTATCAGTTCATTACGCCGACATTTCTCTCGGACGGCATTCACAACATGTTCCGTAACATCGGTGACGTCGGCAACCTGGCCAACGACATCCTGCAGGCCAAGCCGCGCGCCGCTGGCGTCGATACGGCTCGCGTGCTGATGAACACCACTATCGGCCTGGCCGGGTTCTTCGATGTGGGCACCAAAATGGGCCTGCAACGCAACGACGAAGACTTTGGCCAGACCCTTGGCCATTGGGGCGTACCGAGCGGTCCTTACGTGATGCTGCCGTTCTTCGGCCCAAGCACGCTGCGTGATGCACCGTCCATGTACGTCGATACCTACGCCAAACCCTACCGCTACATGAACGACATTCCGGCGCGCAATATGGCGCTTGGCATGAGTGTGATCGACACCCGTGCCAGCCTGTTGTCGAGCGAGAAGCTGATCACCGGCGACAAATACATCTTCATTCGCAACGCTTATCTGCAAAACCGCGAATTCAAGGTCAAAGACGGCAAGGTGGAAGACGATTTTTAAATTGTCACCCGCGCAACAACAAGAAGGCGGCCATTTGGCCGCCTTCTTTGTTTGTGTTCGTGCTCAATTCATTTTCAGGATTGTAAGCCCAAGTTTCTGGCCGCCAGCGTCCTGTTGAGTCACCCAGACCACTTCGGTCTCGGCTTCCAGGCCCTTGAGCGCCGCGTGCTCGGAATCGATGCGTACGTTCAGCGTGTCGCCCACCTGGAACGATCGGGCCGCCTGAACCTGCATACCGCTGCTCGAAAGGTCGATACAGACGGCTGGAATCAAATCGCCGGCGTGAATCAATGTGACATCCGCATCGACCCGCATGCGGATGTAGTCGCGCTTTTCACTGTAGTCACGATCGCTTTGGCTCATGGGCTCGATCCTTCCTTTGTGTTGCGGTTTTAGCTGTTCTTATAACTCCCGGTGATTTGCGATGTAAAGACGCCTGATGACCATCGGCGTGAGCTTGAAACGCCTCGCGGATGGGAGTACCGTCTGCGCCTTAGAAGGGCACCTCTGATGAACACGCTTGTAGGGCAAATGCTCGAAAGCGGTGCGACAGAGAGGCTAGAAAGCGAATCCAGTAGTGTGTGCCGGGCCGAATGCCCTGCCAGCTACGCCAACCTAATTCTGGCGCCGTTTGCCCACATGCAAAAAACCAGTGCCACGCTGCTGATAATCGATGACGACGAAGTAGTACGCGCAAGTCTCGCGGCCTATTTGGAAGACAGTGGGTTCAGCGTCCTTCAGGCCAGCAATGGCCAGCAGGGGCTTCAGGTCTTCAAGAAAAACCAACCCGATCTGGTGATCTGCGATCTGCGCATGCCGCAGATGGGCGGGCTCGAACTCATTCGTCAGGTCACCGACCTTTCGCCGCAAACGCCGGTGATCGTGGTGTCGGGTGCTGGCGTGATGAACGACGCCGTCGAGGCCTTGCGCCTGGGCGCCGCGGACTACCTGATCAAGCCGCTGGAAGACCTGGCCGTGCTCGAGCACTCCGTGCGCCGGGCCCTGGATCGTGCGCGCCTGCTGCTGGAAAACCAGCGCTATCGGGTAAAGCTCGAAACCGCCAACCGCGAGCTCGAAGCCAGCCTGAACCTGTTGCAGGAAGACCAGAACGCCGGGCGCCAGGTGCAGATGAACATGCTGCCGGTCAGTCCCTGGACGATCAACGAGTTCAAGTTCGCGCACCAGATCATCCCGTCGCTGTATCTCTCGGGCGACTTCGTTGACTACTTTCGGGTCGACGAGCGTCGGGTAGCCTTCTACCTGGCGGACGTTTCAGGGCATGGCGCTTCATCGGCATTCGTGACCGTGCTGCTGAAATTCATGACCACGCGCTTGCTGTTTGAATCCAAGCGCAATGGCACCTTGCCAGAATTCACCCCTTCAGAGGTCCTTGGTCATATCAACCGAGGCCTGATCAGCTGTAAGCTGGGCAAACATGTCACGATGGTCGGTGGAGTCATCGACGAGGAGACGGGTTTGTTGACCTATAGCATCGGCGGACACCTGCCGTTGCCAGTGTTGTACACGCCAGACAGTGTGGGTTATCTCGAAGGGCGCGGCCTGCCGGTGGGCTTGTTCAATGAAGCCACCTACGAAGACCACGTTATCGAGCTGCCACCGACGTTCAGCCTGACGCTGATGTCCGATGGCATTCTGGACCTTTTGCCAGAACCTACACTCAAAGAGAAAGAGGCTGCCTTACCTGAACGGGTAAGAACGGCGGGCGGCAGCCTGGATGGCTTGCGGCAGGTTTTTGGATTGGCCACGCTAGGGGAGATGCCGGATGATATCGCCCTGTTGGTGTTGAGCAGGAATCTTTAATGAGTACCGGTAGAATCCAGTTCGCCGAGCAGGACGGCACCTTCGTCCTGAAGTTCGTCGGTGAAGTTCGCCTGACCCTGTGTTCGGCGTTGGATGCGACTATTGAGCGGATCTTCAGCGCGTTGAATTTCAACGCGATCGTGATCGATCTGACCGAAACCCGCAGCATCGACAGCACCACCCTGGGCCTGCTGGCCAAGCTGTCGATCATGTCGCGGCAAAAGATCGGCCTGCTGCCGACCGTCGTCACCACCCACGAAGACATCACGCGGCTGTTGGAGTCCATGGGCTTCGAGCAGGTGTTCAACATCGTTGACCGCCCGATTCCGTGCCCGGAATGCCTGACCGACCTGCCTGACCAGGATCAGTCCGAAGAAGTGGTGCGGATCAAGGTGCTGGAAGCGCACAAGATCCTCATGGGCCTGAACGACTCCAACCGCGAAGCATTCCATGATTTGGTGAACGCCCTGGAGCGTCACTGATCCGCTGAATGGGTGTGGGCCTCACTGGCCCCATCGCGAGCAAGCTCGCTCCCACACTTGTCTTGCGTCGATTGCACTTGCATGGTCTGACACAGATCCCCTGTGGGAGCGAGCTTGCTCGCGATGGGGCCAGACCTGCCACCCATTGCGCTGGCGCAAAGCTCATTCAATTCCCGCGGCACAAAAAAGGGCGAACCTGTGAAGGTTCGCCCTTTTTGCGCTTGCCGGAATCAGATCACAACTTGGCTTGCAGCAACGCCTCAAGCTTTTCCTGGTCACGAGCGAACTGACGAATGCCTTCAGCCAGTTTCTCGGTGGCCATGGCGTCCTCGTTCGACGCCCAGCGGAACTGCGCTTCAGTCAGGCTCTGACGCGCTTCGCCAGCATGGCCTGGCGCCAGTTTGCGTTCCAGCTTGCCGGTGTCGGCCGCCAGCTTCTCGATCAGGTCCGGGCTGATGGTCAGGCGATCACAGCCAGCCAGTTGCTCGATCTGATTGAGGTTACGGAAGCTCGCACCCATGACCACAGTCTTGTAGTCATTGGCCTTGTAGTAGTTGTAGATGCGCGTCACCGACTGCACGCCCGGATCATCGGCACCGGTGTAGTCGTTGCCGTTGGCTTTCTTGTACCAGTCGTAGATACGGCCCACGAACGGCGAAATCAGGAACACCCCGGCCTCGGCACAGGCAACCGCCTGGGCGAAAGAGAACAGCAGCGTCAGGTTGGTCTGAATGCCTTCGCGTTCCAGTTTCTCGGCGGCGCGGATGCCTTCCCAGGTGGAGGCGATCTTGATCAGCACGCGGTCGCGGCCAATGCCGGCCTTTTCGTACAGCTCGATCAGACGGTGCGCACGCTTCAATACGGCGTCAGTGTCGAACGACAGGCGCGCATCCACTTCGGTGGAAATACGCCCCGGAATCACTTTCAGAATCTCTTGCCCGACCGCAACACCAAAACGGTCGCTGGCCAGGCCTACGTCGCCTTTGCAGTTGCTGACGCAAGCGTTCAGCAAATTCGCGTAAGCAGGAATGGCCGCCGCTTTAAGCAGCAGGGAAGGGTTGGTGGTGGCATCCACCGGTTTAACGCGAGCGATTGCCTCGAAGTCGCCAGTATCGGCCACTACGGTGGTGAATTGTTTGAGTTGTTCCAGCTTGGAAGTCATGAGCGTGCTCTATCCTGTGGGTCTGTTGACATTACCCGAGCGCTGACAGCCACTCAAGGGCGTAAATGCGTAACAACGGCCAGGGCGGCAACAACCTGAGAACAGGCGTTTGAAAGGCTTGGCGCTATCCGCTAATTACGATGTCAAAACAGACCACAGGTTCAACTGGAGTGACGGTTAACGCCCCTCCAGCAACCCCGCCGCCTGATCCAGCAACGCTAAAGGCTCTTTAGCCTTGTGAATATCCACCGACAACAACTGCCGAAACTTCCGCGCCCCCGGAAAACCGGTGCCCAAGCCCAATACATGTCGAGTGATATGGTGCATTGCACCGCCCGCATCCAGATGCGCGGCGATATAAGGCCGCAATTGCGCCAACGCTTCAGCCCGCGAAATCACCGGCGCCGTGCTGCCGAACAGTTGCTGATCCACCTCAGCCATCACATAAGGATTGTGATACGCCTCACGGCCCAGCATCACGCCGTCGAAGGTCTGCAAATGCTCGTGACAGGCCTCCAGCGTCTTGATCCCGCCGTTGAGAATAATCTCCAGCTCCGGAAAATCAGTCTTCAACTGCGCCGCCACGTCATAGCGCAACGGCGGAATGTCCCGATTCTCCTTCGGCGACAACCCTTCCAGAATCGCAATCCGCGCATGCACCGTAAAACTGGTGCAGCCGGCATCCCGAACCGTCCCGACGAAATCACACAGCTGCGCGTAACTGTCCCGTCCATTGATCCCGATCCGATGCTTCACCGTCACCGGAATCGACACCGCATCGCGCATCGCCTTCACACACTCCGCCACCAACACCGGATGTGCCATCAGGCACGCACCAATCATATTGTTCTGCACCCGATCACTCGGACAGCCGACGTTGAGGTTCACCTCGTCGTAACCGTGCTCCTGCGCCATGCGCGCGCAGGCGGCCAGGTCGGCTGGGACGCTGCCACCCAACTGCAGCGCGAGTGGATGCTCGGCTTCGTTATGGCGCAGGAAGCGCTCGTGATCGCCGTTGAGGAGCGCGCCGGTGGTGACCATTTCTGTGTAGAGCAGAGCGTGCCTGGAGAGCAGGCGCAGGAAGAAACGGCAATGGCGGTCAGTCCAATCCATCATTGGGGCGACGGAGAAGCGGCGGGTGAGGGGCGTAGGTGTAGCGATGGGTGCGGGCATCAGGGATCTGGAGTTGGTGAGGCTGGGAGGTGAGGAGTTTATCAGGAATAGGGTTGTGGAGCTGAAGTGAGTCTCGTAGTGGTTGTTCGGGCAGTTGGGTGAGGGCATGGTGGGGACAAGGCTGAATTGCTGCGAGAAAATAGATCTGTCCCTGAAGGCATAAAGAGCATGAACGCGCCATAACGAGAATTAGCTTGGATTTACGTCTGATTGAACACCGCGACGTCGGTGCGTTTTAACTTGATGTACCTGGTCCATGCGATTGCGGGGCGTTCGACAAGTATGTATGCGATGGCTGCAAAGACGATGCAGGTCGTACCGCAAGTGATAGTAGCCGGTACGTACGAAACAGTGCCAGTTGGCATGAAGCGCAGGAATAATCACAGTCACGAAACTCGCTCGATCGTATCCGAACTGCTCTTCTTTACTCCTCCATTCAAACGCATTAAAACAATTCGAACTCCCTTGTTCCAGGCGTAACGAACCCCAATTCCTCCGACGATGGCAAAGACTACCGCGAGCGCCGGTTGGTCAACGATATGACGGGCCAGGGACTGAAACTGAAAATGCGTCAAATAAATAAACAACGTTGACGATGCTATTAATGCGAGTCCCCGCGCGATGATGCCTGGTACAGGAATAGACCGGATCCAAATCAACGCGAGAACGGCAGGCACGGCCATATCAATATATTCCTTCATTGCAAATTCGTGCAATCCATGGTTGAAGATTGCCAGAATATCTTGCCCGCCCAACACAATGACAGCAACCGCGCTGACGATCAACTTTTGAATTCTTGAATTCGCATAGTTAATTGCCATTCCGAGCACCATGATCGCAAGGTAGTGCTGTGGTACTCTGTTATAAAGCTCTGCAGCATCAAACAAGTACGCGTTAATCATGACGCCAGCCACTGCCAATACGCATGATGCAATGACAAGGCAACGAAAGGGGTCGGAAGTTACTGTTTTTCTAACGCGCTCGAACGACAGGGCGAACCCAATGATTATTATCATTTGCACGAGTACTTCAATATACCAATACGCAAAGTTGTCTATGCGGTTCGGTGAGAACCAATTCGAAATCAGCAACAATGTTTGCCAGTGAATCCTGTCGAACAGCATCTGAATCAAAATAGTGTAAAGTATTGTCGGTGCGGCGATACTGGCAGCGGACTTTACAAGCGTGCGCACGTTGCCACGGTCACTTATGGTTTTAAATTGAAATCTTGCCAGGCTGAGACCGGATATTATAAACAATACCGTTGTTTCGCCTGAAACCGGCCATTTTGAAAAAATATGAAAATGCGCGACAACAATAAGTATTATAGATGTTACGCGTAAAAAAACGGGAACCTCCATTGCCCGAACTGACAGCTTCGAAACCTTGGTTTTGTTGGTCAGCTCACAAAGATCACATATTGACGTCATTTCCCATTGATCTGGCAGGTGGCCAATAAGTTCTTCAAGAACCATTGAAGCCTGAACAAACGAGAGTGAATCCCCACCCAGTTCCACGAACGATAAGTTTGCATCGGCGCGCGGGACTTCGAGTATTTCAGACCATGCATCCGCCAGTTTTAGCGCGAGTGGCGATAGAGCCTGGCGCGAGTGTACGGCAGCCGCATCCGTCTTACTGACAATCAGACGCAACGCCCTCTTATCAATTTTTCCATTCGGCGTAAGTGGAATAGCGTCCAGAAAAACGAACAACGCCGGCACCATATATTCCGGGAGTTGATTACTGACATAGTCACGCAATTCAACAGATGAAACAGACTCTATTGAAATGCAATATGCAACCAGCTTTACGATCGAACTGTCATTGACGGCCAGAGCAGTGCACTGTTTGATCCGGGGATGCCGTGATATTGCGCCTTCAATTTCAGTCAGCTCAATTCGATGACCACGAATCTTGATCTGATTGTCGCCTCGGCCCAGAAAGATGACACTGCCATCTGAAAGATAAGTGCCAAGGTCGCCGGTTCTATAGCAAATGTCGTCCTCGACATTCGCAAATGGATTCACAACAGATCTTTCCCTGGTTTGCGCAATGTCACCCCAATAACCCAGCGACAAATAGGGGCTGCGTATAAGAATTTCCCCGACTTCTCCTTCGCGGACCAATTTATTTGAGTCATCCACGACCAGCAGTTGTGCGCCTTCAATTCCTTTACCAAGCGGGATCTTGGCATTGTTGGCTTCAGGGTCTATTTGATGATACGCCATTGCCTGCGGCGTTTCCGTCGTGCCGTAAAAATTCACACTAACGGCATTTGGTGCAATGACGCGAATTTGTTCATATAACGTACTGCTTAATGCATCTCCACCCCAAAACAGGTATCGCAGAACTTTGAATTTTAGTTCATTGATTTTTGCTCCAGTTTCAATAAGCTTTCCCAGGGGGGCGTAAGGTGAATAACGGATATTCCATTTTTATGTATCCACGCCGCCAAAGCCGAAGGATCTATGACGGTTGACTGTGCCGGACAGATAATTTTTGCGCCAATGGAGAGAGGCGTAAATACGTCCCTGTATACAGGGTCATGGCCAAGCCCGGAAAGCAAGGAAAAGCAATCGTCTTTAGATAACGAATGACGCTTGGTATGCCACTCAATAAAATGAACCAAAGGCGCATGATGTGTCGCAATTCCCTTCGGTTCGCCAGTGCTGCCCGATGTAAATGTGATATACGCCGGATGACAAGGGTCAACTTCTGGCAAAACCCGTTGATCAAAGGCGAACTCATGCAGTGATTCGGTGGGAATTTCCGGGATTCTGACGACCCGCGGATAGGAACTCTCTGCCCTTGGCTCAAAGTGCTCGAGATTGAGATTGACTGTAGCCTCACCGCATAGCAGAACAACGGTAGGCTGAAGCGCTCGAATGATTTGGCCTATGCGCGCAGGTGGATATGCATTGTCGGCAACTGTGAACGTCAATCCGGCACGGGAGGCGCCGAGCATTGCATAGACCAACCCCGCACAGCGACTCGAAACAATAACAATCCGGTCGGATTCGGTAGCGCCATTTCCAATCAAGAAGGACGCAATGCCCTGACTTATCTCTTCAAGCTGACGATAGCTGCAAGTCGCGTCTTGAGAAATTACAGCAATTGCATCAGGCGAGCATCTCGCATGCTGTAAGAAGTCCATGAATATCGGACGTTCGACACAATAATCCAGACGAAGCGTTGGGTTTGGGCGGGCATCCTGCATGTTATTTTTATACTCCACCTGACCTATACGAGATTAACGTCGTGCCCCGATAATCCTGAGCGAGATGACGCTGAATTTATCGGTAGCGGTGGCAATAATATGGAGCGTCGAGCAGCCCGTTGAGTGGTTCAGGCCGTGCGATTAAACGTTAGTGCAGAGTGGCCGGCGGCGCCAGCGCGGGTCCGGAAATGGGGGCAAATTTATTTTTCTGCAGTGGCCGCTTTGGGTTTCACTCACGAACGACCGCTTTTGGCTGTGGATTGCGATTGAGAAAATTTTTACAATTGAACCCAGCTTCCAGCGCACCACACCTTCATCGGACATTTCCCGCACCCTGCATCGGTTCCAGCCGCTTTACCCCCAGTCACCTCACCGATAACCTTCCCCCCGTCGCTGCAAAATCAGCGGCCGGATGTGGAAGTCCGTTCTATCGCTAAAGGAGCCCAAGCACCCATAAATGCTCATGAAAAAGATCACCCCCAATCCCCCCGAAACCCCAGCCGATTCCACCACCCACATCTTCACCATCGCCCCCAACATCGACACCGAAACCCTGCTAATCCACGCCTCCGAAACCCTGGCATCCCTCAACGCCATGACCACCGACCTGGCCTTCGAGCTCGAAGGTTCGCGCCGTCATGTGGCGTTGGCGATGCAGCAGTTGGTGGTACTCAGCGAGTTGTTGGTGAACCGCGCCTTGGAGCACTTCGATACGCCGGACTTGGCGTCCGGGGTTTCGTCGGCTGCTCGTCACTGAGTGCTCACGCGGGTTTATTCACTGGAGGTTTTGCCATGGCTCGATACATGCCGATCACCGGCATTGATTGCACAATGGCGTCGCTGTTGATCGATACCGAAGCGCCGGTCGATGTGTTGCACGATACGGCGGCGTACCGCATTCGCAGCGTGACGCAATTGCTGGAGACGCTTTCCTTGGGCGAGGGGCTTGGTCGTGATGCGTTGCTGTTGCGGGATTTCGCGCGGGTGTTGGTGATACCGCTGCGCGATGGGTGTGATTTGATGGATGTGGTTGGGCGGCGGTTGCGGAGGTAGAGCAAAGGGGCGGCCGTGAGGTTGCCCCTTTTTGGTTGGGGTGTCCGTTCTGTAAAGCTGTCGACTCCGTGTCAGGCCCGGGCTGTGTCAGGCAATGCGTTTCTTCAAGTGAGCCGCGTACTCAGGATTTGCAAGGACTTTGTCCTCGAACGCAGCCTCGCGGGCTCGGCAGCTGCTACGGACGTAGTCGTTTTCCGTGTTTCAACTTTGTGTAGATAGCTATCGGTGCAGTCAGTGAGGGCAGGTTGATTTTTTTATAATAATTAACTTTATCTGCCCACTTGTTTTTGAAAGTGACTGATAGTCAATCTACGCTCTCATTGGCATCTCTTTCGGCCTGTTCTTTCTTTCGGTTTTTTAAATCTCTTCTGGCAGCCCAAATAAGACCGATGACTGTAACGGCGACAAGGATAATGATTTGTTCAGTAGGCATTTGCTTTCCTTCATAAAGCATTCGTTGGAATAGCGACGTCCCTGAATTCGCATAAGGTGTGTCCATGCTAATCAACGAGAGGAATGCAATTGTTAAGAATGTGTACCTCAGATGTAAAAGAATGTGATCGGAGGAGGGGGGTAATTAAAGTGTTACAGAAGTTGTAGAAAGTATGCAGGGCGGCCATTGCGGTCGCCCCTTGTTTATTTCGCGGCTTTATATCGAGCGCTGATTAACCCGCTTGCTCAATTCCTCCGCGCTTTCCTTGCGCTCCGAGTAGCGGTCGACGAGGTCGGGGCGGTCGCGTAGCAGGAGGGTGAATTTCACCAGTTCTTCCATCACGTCGACCACGCGGTCGTAGAGCGCGGAGGGTTTCATGCGGTTCTGGTCGTCGAACTCCAAGAAAGCCTTCGGTACGGAGGACTGGTTGGGGATGGTGAACATGCGCATCCAGCGCCCCAGCACGCGCAGTTGGTTGACGGTGTTGAACGACTGCGAGCCGCCCGAGACCTGCATCACGGCCAGGGTTTTGCCCTGGGTCGGGCGTACGGCGCCCATCGCCAGCGGCACCCAGTCTATTTGCGCCTTGAACACGGCGGACATCGAGCCGTGGCGTTCCGGCGAGCACCACACCTGGCCTTCGGACCACTGCATCAAGGTCAGCAGTTCCTGGACTTTCGGGTGGTCGCTGGGGGCGTCGTCCGGTAGCGGCAGGCCGGAGGGGTTGAAGATCCGCGTTTCGGCACCGAAGTGTTCCAGCAACCGGGCCGCTTCTTCCACCAGCAGGCGGCTGAACGAGCGCGGGCGGGTCGAACCGTAGAGCAGCAAAATGCGTGGCTTGGGGTTGTCGACCGCGGCGTGGTGCAGGGTGTCGGACAGCAGTGTGTCGAGGTTTGGCAGTTGATCGCTCATGCGGCGCTCCAGGCTAAAGGGTGGCGATGCGCTCGAGTTCGCGCTTGAGTGCAGCGGCGTCGAGGCGTTCGAAGGGCAACTGGAGGAAGGCGCGGCAACGAGTTTCGATGGTCGCCAGTGTGGCGTTGAAGGCGGCGGTGATTTGTTCTTCGCTACCGCTGACGTCGGACGGGTCTTCAAGCCCCCAATGCGCCTTGAGTGCGGGGCCGAAATACACCGGGCAGGTTTCGCCGGCCGCCTTGTCGCACACGGTGATGACGATGTCTGGCGGGCTGTCTGCGAAGGCGTCGTTGCCCTTGCTGCTCAGCCCGTCAGTGGCAATGCCGGCGGCCCGCAAGGTGGTCAGGCTGCGTGGCAGGACCTGGCCTTTGGGAAAGCTGCCGGCGCTCACGGCTTCGAAACCTGCCGGGGCGAGGTGGTTGAACATGGCTTCGGACAGGATGCTGCGGCAGCTGTTGGCCGTGCACATGAACAGGACTTTCATCGGTTACTCCGTAGGGCGCCGGGCCGGGGGTAGATATATGGTTTGGCGAATATACGGATTGTCGGATATCAGGTAAAGCGCGGTGAGTGACATCGGGGAGTGGATTTCATGGCCGAAACGAAAATGGGCGACCGCAACGGGTCGCCCATTTTTTCGGGATCGGCAGGGAAGGGTGACACACCGCAATGCTTCCCTGCGTGGTGCTCTGCTTTAGAGCTCCAGACCTTCCTGTATCACCGAGAGAAAGTCGTCCTCATTGAGCTTGACCGGGTCTGGTTGCGGTTGTCCGCTGCGTAGGGTTGTCTGGATCTGCCAATGGACTTCACCGTGTGCGGTCTCGGTCCGGAGTAAATACCGCTGTTGGCCTTTTGAGAGGATATCGACACGGCCCATGCCGCCAATGACGAAGCGCGCGATGGGGTCGAGGGTGATGCTGTGGTGGTTGCCCTCGATCAGCAGTTTGTCGATGGCGTAGTTGAAGGTCTCGCCGGAGGGGAGGTTTTCGATAACGTGTGTGGGGATGCGGCGAATGTTCAAGCCCGCTTCGGTCAGTGGCTCCAGCCATGCCTCAAGCTGGTGGTACATCTCATAGACCTGTATCGGCCAATGCTCAATCGCCGTGTCCGCGCAGGCTTCCGCGTCCGCACGGGTTTGTTGTTTCTGTTTCAGTTTTGCAACGAGCTCATCTGCCTTACTCATTTCGATTCCCTATCGTGATGTAAGCGTAGCGACTTCAAGGTACTTCACCTCGGTGGGTGATGACCAGTCAGAATTCGTCGCCATCAGCGGTTCGTTTTTCTGTTCATCCTGTCCAGCAGAATCTCTTCCACCAGCGGCAGTTCGTTGATCAACGGAGAACATAAGGCAACCTCAAAAGCTATTGAGCGTAGAAGCCTCAGCGTGGACTCGGCAAGGTCGCCTCAGACAGTACTTGACCGGCCAATCACCAGAATGAGACAACCAGCCGATTTGCCCCAAAGGAGAGGGTTTATGAAAAAACTGTATGCACTGGTTGCGCTCGTTGCGCTGACGATTGGCAGCGTCGGCATGAGCGACGCTCGGTCCCATCGCGATAAGCAGCAGACCGAGTCGGTGGCGGGGGTGTTTGATTACTACCTGCTGACGCTGTCCTGGTCGCCGACGTTTTGCCTGACTCATCAGAACAATCCGCAATGCTCGGGCAAAGGCTACGGCTTTGTGCTCCACGGTCTCTGGCCGCAGTACGCCAAGGGCGGTTGGCCGGAGTCGTGTCCGCCGATGGTGCCGTTGTCGCCCGCGGAGCAGAAGCAAGGGCTGACGCTGTTTGTGACGCCAAAATTGCTTCAGCATGAGTGGTCCAAGCACGGCACGTGCAGCGGTCTTGGCGCGTCGGGTTATCTGGATATGGCGGACAAGGCGGTTGGCGCGGTGAAGATCCCGGACAAGCTGAAGCCATTGAGCACCGAGATCTACTTCCCTGCGCAGGAAATTGCGCAGATGTTCCGTCAGAGCAACCCCGGGATTCCAGCGGATGGCATCGCGATTGTCTGCAACGGACCCGAGTTGTCGGAAGTGCGCGTGTGCCTGGGCAAGGACTTGTCGTTCGGGTCTTGCGGCAAGGGCGTGAAAAGTCAGTGTCGGGCGGGCGATATTCGGGTTCCGCCAATGCGTTGATAGAGGGTGTTGTCGATTTATTGGCATAAAAATGGGCGACCTCGGTCGCCCATTTTTGTGTGTTCGTTGCCTTGTAATGTGTTGCCTGTCGGTTCGTTATGCCGGCTCGCTCAGTGCCTGCACGGGCAACCCCAGCGCTGCCAGGTCTTTGCGCAGTTGCACTGCACAGGTGAACTGCAGCGCATTGAAACCTTCCCTGCGTGCACCTTCGATATTCGGCGCGTGATCATCGATAAACACCGCATGGTGGCCTTCGAACCGGTAGCGAGATTTCAGTAGCTGGAAAATCGCCGGGTCGGGCTTGATGAGGCCTTCTTCGCCGGACACCAGAATGCCCTCGAACGTGCGCAGAAAGGGAAAGCGCTGAAGGGCAATCGGGAAGGTTTCGGCAGACCAGTTGGTTAGGGCCAGCAGGCGGACGCCTTTGGCGTGCAGTTCATCGAGGATCAGCACGGTTTCTTCCAGCACACCGCCGAGTGTCTCTTCCCAGCGCTCGTGGTACGCACGAATCAGCGCCTCTTGCGACGGATGCCGCGCGATGGCTTCCTCGACCCCTTCCTGCCACGACCGGCCTGCGTCCTGGCGCTCGTTCCACTCGGGAGGGCAGACCTCGGAAAGAAAAGTCTCCATGGCCTGTACGTCTTCGCCGAAGATCTTCCGGTAAAGGTTTCTTGGGTTCCAGCGAATCAGCACGTTGCCGAGGTCGAACACAACGGTGTCGATGGTTGCGGGGCGGTTCAGAGTGTTCATGCTTTTCCTCCATGGATTGGCTTCTTAGGGAGCCCTTGTTTTACCGCATCCCAAACCGAATAACACCCTCCGTAAACAAACTGATCATCCATCTGAACGGCCCATACAGCAGCGCGCTGCCGCCTTCGATTCGGCCGGTATCGCGGTGGTTCTCCTCATCTTCCAGAATCGACTGGACCGTTTCCCAGGCCGCCACGTCGTTCCGGCTTTCAAGGTACGAGAGCTGGTTTTTCAGATGGCTCACCACGACCGACTCCACGGCCCAGGTGCAGGCCATGACGCCGCTTTTCCCGAGTAGCGCCGAGATAAAACCCATGAACCAACCCCCGGCGCCGCAGAGCCAGTAGCTCTTGCACTTGATGCCGTTGCGGCGCTGTATCTCTTCCCAGAATTGGTTCATGTGACGTTTTTCGTCTTCCATGAAGCTTTCCAGAAGAGGTACATAGTCTTTGCGTAGCAGGCGCGATACAAAGATCTGCGATCGGTAAATGTTGATAGCGCCGAATTCGCCGGCGTGGTTGACCTTGAGAATTTTTCTGGCGGTGTCCAGCGATGCGGTGCTGTCTTTATATTTCATTGGGTGTGGACATTCACTGGGCAGTATTGGTGGGAGGTATTGACGTTTCAAAGGGCATCAACAAATGCGTCGAACCTTACAGGAGAAAAGGCGCAGCGAGTTTATGACTCGCACCACAATTGCTCCTCATCGCCCCTGTAGGCTAAGCTCCCCGGCATTAAGGGATCTGGGCTTTTGCTCATGCCTTACCCTTCAAGGATGACGCTTTTGCCTACCCCCATTCACGATCCTCATTACACCCCCGGCGGCCCGCTTAAACGCTTGCCGCTGCGCAAGGCTGCGATGATGTTTGTTGCGGCGGTTTGCCTGTGTTTGTGTGGCTTGCTTTACCTGCAACTGGAACAGTCCCGGCGCTACGATTTGTCGTTGGCTGAGGTGGCGTCGTCGAACCTGACGAGGGCGATGGCGCAGCAGGCGCAGGACACGTTTCTGAGCGCGGACCTGGTGATGACCAGCCTGGTCGACTGGATTCAGGCAGAGGGTTTTGGCGTAGTGCAGAACCCGCGGCTGCAACATATCTTCGCACGTCGGGTGCAGGCGCTTGAGCAGTTACACGGGCTGTTTCTGTTCGATAAAAACGGTCAGTGGGTGGTGACGTCGTTTGAGGACTTGCCGCGTCGCGGGGGTGTGGCCGATCGCGATTACTTCAAGTTCCATCAACAGAATCCTACCTTGCTCGCGCACATTGGGCCGGCGATTCGTAGCCGGCAGAATGGCGAGTGGATCATTCCGATTTCCCGGCGGATCAACGATCAGCATGGCGAGTTCCAGGGCGTGCTGCTGGCCGGGATCAAGCTGTCGTACTTCGATCAGTTCTTCAAAAGTTTCAGCCTCGATGACAATGGCGTGATGTTTCTGGCGTTGTCGGACGGTACGCTGCTGGCCAGGCGACCGTTCGAGGAAGCGCGAATAGGCGAGTCGCTGGCACATGGGGATATTTTCCAGAAGTACCTGCCCCATGCCAGTTTCGGCAATGGGATGATCCGTTCGGTGGTGGATAACGTGATCCGGCTGTATGGCTATCGTCAGCTGGACGCCTACCCGCTGGTGGTTGCCGCGGCGACCCCGAAGGAGACGATTCTTCGGGGCTGGTACGCCAACGCCTATCAATCCAGCGTCGTTGTCGCCCTGGTGGTGCTCGGCGTGGGTTTGTTCGGTTGGGTATTTGTGCTGCAGGTTCGTAATGGTGAGCTTATCGAGTCGGATTTGCGGACAGCGCAAGAGCAGCTGGAAGTGATCGCGACTCACGATAGCCTGACCGGCTTGGCGAATCGTCGGCTGTTCGAACGGGCGCTGGACATCGAATTTGCACGGGGTGCCCGCCAACAGAGTTCGTTGAGCCTGATCATGCTCGATATCGATTTTTTCAAACGTTACAACGATGCCTACGGTCATGTGGCGGGGGATCAGTGCCTGGCGCAAGTGGCGCGCGCAGTGAAAAGTTGTTGTCTGCGCAAGTCCGACCTGGCGGTGCGTTACGGCGGTGAAGAGTTCGCGGTGCTGTTGCCCGACACTGACATTCACGGCGCCTTTACGATTGCCGAGCAGATCCGCCTCAGCGTCAAGGACAAGCACATCATCCATTCAGGCGCGCCTTCGGGGCATCTGACAGTGAGCCTGGGCTGTTATGCGTTTGTGCCCAAAGACGGGGATAGCATCGAAGTGTTTATCGAGCGGGCAGACGCGGCGTTGTATCAGGCGAAGAATTTTGGTCGAAACCGCACGGTGGTGGTGTCAATGGAAGGAAGTCCTGAAGTGGTCGTGCATCCAGAAGTGTGATGAAGGGGCGGGCGCGGTTGCACAGCGGACCCGCCTGTAATGTTTGTTTTTTATGAGGTACCGCATGAAGTATTCACCTTCGCGACGTTCATTGTTGAAGGCAGGTCTGACACTGCCGTTGATCACGCTGGTAGTTCCTGCCTGGGCTAACGCTTCAGCTGCGGATAAACCGCTGGCCGAGTTGTACAAGCAACTTGCCGAGTTGGAGAACAGTGCGAAAGGTCGATTGGGCGTTGCCTTGATCAACACTGCCAATGGTCACGAGATTCAGTATCGGGGCGGGGAGCGTTTTCCGTTCTGCAGTACGTTCAAGTTGATGTTGGCCGCGGCCGTGTTGCACAAAAGCATGGCTGAGCCGGGGTTGCTGGAAAAGCATATTGCCTATGCTGAAGCCGACCTGCTGTCTTACGCCCCCATCGCCAAACAGAATCTGAAACAGGGCATGAGCGTTGAGCAGTTGTGCGCCGCCGCGTTGCAATACAGCGATAACACTGCCGCCAACTTGTTGATCAAGGAGTTAGGTGGAGTGGCAGCAGTTAACCTGTTTGCCGAAGGCCTGGGTGATCGGGCATTCCGGCTTGATCGCTGGGAGCCAGAGTTGAATACCGCCATTCCTGATGATCCGCGCGACACCACGACCCCGGCAGCGATGGCGGYCAGCGTGCAGAAAGTGGTGTTGGGTGATGCATTGGCAGCGCCGCAGCGTGAGCAATTGGCTACCTGGCTCAAAGGCAATACCACCGGCGATGCGAGCATTCGGGCCGGCACACCGCCGGGGTGGGTTGTTGGCGATAAAACCGGTAGCGGCGACTACGGCACCACAAACGATGCAGCGGTGCTTTGGCCACAGGCAGGCGCACCCGTGGTGCTCGCGGTTTACTTCACCCAGCATCAGAAAGACGCAGAAGCGCGTCGTGATGTTCTGGCGACTGCCACCCGTTTGGTGATGGCGCACGTGTCCTGAGCAAGGAGTCATTGATGATTCAGACTGAACTGTCGAATATCGACCTCTACCTGAAGCGCCTCGGTTACGACACACCACCGTCGCCGACGCTCGACACCCTTCGCGAATTGCAGTCGCGTCATACCGCAACGTTCCCTTTTGAAACCCTGTCGACGATGTTGTGGGTTCCGGTGCCCATCGACCTGCCTTCGGTCGAGCACAAAGTCCTGCACGAAGGGCGGGGTGGTTACTGTTACGAACTCAACAACATGTTCCTCAGCCTGCTTCAGCAACTGGGGTTCGAAGCGCGGGGGATCACCGGGCGGGTGGTGATGGGCGGTCCTGAAGACGCGTTGACCGCGCGTACTCACCGTTTGAGCCTGGTCACCCTGGACGGGGTTCGTTACATCGCGGATGTCGGCTTCGGCGGCATGGTGCCCACGGCGCCGCTGCGCCTCGATACTGAAGAGGAGCAGCCGACCGGCCATGAGCCGTACTGCATCGTTCGCAAGGACAGCAGCTACGCGTTGCGCGCGAAGGTCGCGGGCGAGTGGCGGCCGATGTATGTGTTCGATCTGCAGGTTCAGTCAGACATCGATTACCAGATCGGCAACTGGTATGTCTCGACTCACCCCGACTCTCCGTTTCGGGGGCAATTGAAGGTGGCGCGCACCGGGCCAGGGGTGCGCCGCACGCTCAACAACGGCAGTTATGCCATTCACCGGATGGGCCAGGAAAGTGAACGTCGGCAGCTCGCAGACGCTGATGAAGTGATTGCGGTGCTAGAGCGCGAGTTCGACATTCGCGTGCCGCAGCATCCAGAGTTGAGGCAGGTGCTGGCGCAGCTGGTCAGCTCAAGCGAAAGACCTGACTGAGCGCTGCGTCAGGCATGGCTCAGTGTTCGAGTCGCTTTGGGTTTTGCCTTCGGGCTGTGCTCGGCTTCGAGCACCCGGTTGATTTCACTGGCTGCCGCACTCAACGTCTGCTCCAGTGATTTCAGTTCAGCAGCGGTAATTCCCTTCTTCAGGTGTTTGATGCCTGCGTCAATGGCGCAGGCAGGCGTCGGACCCTGACCTTTTGCGTTCAGCAAGGCTTGGCGCAAGGTATTGTTGATCACGGTCTGATAGCCATATCCCGCACTCTCTGCGAGCTCGCGTGCTGCCTCTATCACGGCGTCATCGAGCATGATGGTGATGCGGGTCTTGCCTTTACTGGCGGCAACCGGCCTGCGTTTGGCGCTGCTGAAATCGTATTCTTCTTTCATGGTTCAAGCCTCCAGGTATTGGCGGCGCTCATTGTGGGTGGCGATGCGAGCAGAAATGATTCGAACGAAGTTCGGATCGCGGTAGGTGTAGACAACCACCAGTACCCGGCCCACAGCATCCTTACCCATAACGATCCACCGTTGCTCATCATGGTCGCTGTCCGGGAGCGTCAGGGCATTGTTGTCGTAGAACACCGGTTCTGTGTCGGCGAGACTGATGCCCTTGTGCTTCCTTTTGTTTGCAGCGTTTTTTACTTCGTCGTACTGAATGCCGAACGTCTTCATTATGCATACTTTATATGTATAAAAAAGGCAGCGAGTGAACCGTTGATCGCTGAAGAGACTTGAAGGTTAGTCGTCGTGGGGGAGGGGCTGAGTGAAGAACTATTTCAAGGTTTTGATGTGGGACTGCAAATACCGGCCGGCAAACTGTATACAACTCTATAGACATTTGTCTTGAGTATTGAATACAGTGTGCGCATAACAAAAACCAGGGAACCCCCATACGATGAAAACGCCCTCTGTTTCACACCAACGGCCTGAGGATGAAAACCTCGGGATCGGCGCGAATATGGCTTACGGCCTGCAACACGTTCTGACCATGTATGGCGGTATCGTTGCGGTACCACTGATCATCGGCCAGGCGGCCGGGCTTTCTCCGGCGGACATCGGTCTGTTGATTGCGGCGTCACTGTTTGCGGGGGGCTTGGCGACATTACTGCAAACCCTCGGATTACCGTTTTTCGGTTGTCAGTTGCCGTTGGTACAGGGCGTTTCGTTCTCGGGCGTCGCGACCATGGTGGCGATTGTCAGCAGCGGCGGAGAGGGCGGTTTTCAGTCGATTCTGGGGGCGGTGGTCGCCGCCTCGTTGATCGGGCTGTTGATCACGCCGGTGTTTTCTCGAATTACCAAGTTCTTCCCGCCGTTGGTCACCGGCATCGTGATTACCACCATCGGCCTGACGCTGATGCCCGTGGCAGCGCGCTGGGCCATGGGCGGTAACAGTCACGCCGAAAGCTTCGGCAGCATGGCGAATATCGGGCTGGCGGCTTTGACGCTGGCACTGGTGCTGATGTTGAGCAAGATCGGCAGCGCCACGATCTCCCGCTTGTCGATCCTGTTGGCCATGGTGATCGGTACCGTGATTGCGGTGTTCCTTGGCATGGCCGACTTTTCGACGGTGACTCAAGGACCGATGTTCGGCTTCCCGGCACCGTTCCACTTCGGCATGCCGACCTTTCACTTCGCAGCAATCCTGTCGATGTGCATTGTGATCATGGTGACGCTGGTGGAAACCTCCGCGGACATTCTGGCGGTCGGTGAAATCATCGGCACCAAGGTTGATTCCAGGCGTCTGGGCAACGGTCTGCGGGCCGACATGCTGTCGAGCATGATTGCACCGATCTTTGGCTCCTTCACCCAAAGTGCCTTTGCGCAGAACGTCGGGCTGGTGGCGGTGACCGGGATCAAGAGCCGCTATGTGGTGGCCACCGGCGGGGTGTTCCTGGTGGTGCTCGGGCTGTTGCCGGTGATGGGGCGCGTGATCGCCGCCGTGCCGACATCCGTCCTCGGCGGTGCTGGTATCGTGCTGTTTGGCACCGTGGCGGCGAGTGGTATTCGTACGCTGTCCAAGGTCGATTACCGCAACAACGTGAACCTGATCATCGTCGCCACTTCCATCGGCTTCGGCATGATCCCCATCGCCGCTCCCAACTTCTATGACCACTTCCCAAGCTGGTTCGCGACCATCTTCCATTCCGGCATCAGCTCGTCGGCGATCATGGCGATCGCGCTCAACCTGACCTTCAACCACTTCACCACCGGTAACTCGGACCAGCAATCGGTCTTCGCTGCCGGTACCGAACGGACCTTGCGTTTCCAGGATCTGGCGGCGCTGCGCGAAGGGGATTACTTCAGTCGCGGCAAGCTGCATGACTGCGACGGTAACGAAATCCCGGTGGTGGTGGATTCATCCCTCGGCCCGACGGAGCATCATGCGGGGCATGCCAAAAGCAGTGAGCATGTCTGACGACACGGTGCAGAGCGGCGCCTGACCGACGACGCGCTCACCATCGATAAACAGAAGGGCAGAGGGGATCGCATCCCTTCTGCCCTTTTTGCATGGTGCGTTTCGACTGACAGTCGACAAACCTCGGTGGGGGCGCTAGGGGCGAGCGGCCTCGCTGGCGATCAGCATCATTGCCGCCGAGAGCGTGTGGCCATCGGTGATCTGGCCGGCGGTGATCATGGCCATCAGCTCCTGGCGGGTGATGAACAAAAGATCATCCACCTCGCCATCGGTTGCGTCGGTGGCTTGCGTATCGAGGTAGACCTGGCACACCGCAACCGCACTGGCAATCAGTGATGTGTTGCTGTGCAGCAAGCCCAACTCCTTGACGTTCAGCGCCTGCCAGCCCGTTTCCTCCAGCAGCTCGCGGGCCGCCGCGTCGCAGGCGGTTTCGTTCTCGTCGATGGCGCCCCGCGGGAACTCGATGGACATCCCGCCAATGGCTCGGCGCTTGAGGTTGACCAGCATCAACCGGCCGTCTTCCAGGGTTGGGACGGCCACCACGCCATTGATAGCCCGGGCTTCCTTGATGATGAAGTAGCCGTTCTCGCGGACCACGTTGAAGTATGGGGTTTCCAGCAGACACTGGGATTCGGTGACAGGCTTCATGCGCGGTATTACTCCAGAAAGCAGCGATCGAAAAGGTAGAGGTTGGCGGGTTTGAGGTTTTCCACCGTGGCTTGCGGGCGGCCGCCGTCGCCGCTCTTCTTGCGCCCGGTCTCTTGCAGGTAGCCGGCCTCGATCATCTTCAGCAGGCGCTGGCGGATGCTGGTCTTGAGCACCGGTCGTTCAAGCACCAGGGAGAATATGCCCACCGCTTCAGGCGCGCTGAACTCATTACCGAGGAACATCAGCGGCAGGCTGCTGTACAGCGACTTGGAGAACAGGCGCTCCTGCACCGAGGCCACCAGGCTGTTGTGATCGAAGGGCAGTCTGGTCGAGGCTTCGGCCACGTCCTTGAGCGGGAAAAATCCCTGGTGTTCGGCCGGCTGGACCGCCTCGCTGACGATGGCGAGGTAGAAGGTCGACGACGACCAGCAGCGCGGATCGCGGAACGCGTCGCCGACCGTGCCGACCTGCTCGATCCAGGCCAGCGGCATGCCGACTTTTTTCGAGGCACGCAGGCGCTCCACGGCGTCGTTCAGCGTGAGGTCTTCGACCCCGCCATTGACCACGATCCCGGGCAGCGCCCAATGGCCGGCGAATGGTTCGGTTTCGCGACGGTTCAGGAGGATTTCCAGCGCCTGGGTTTCCCGGCAGTAGCGCAGCACACAAAGGTCGATGGTGTGCAGGTAGGCGCTTGGATGGGGAGTGCGGTCTGGCATGTCAGCTTCCGTGGGCAGCGTAGAGGTCATAGTTTACCGGATCCATGCCGGGTGCCATCCAGTGGGTGGGCAGCGGCTCGCCCAAGGCCAGTCGTTCGCGCAGCACCGTACTGCGTACGTGGATCTGTTCTTCGACGCAGATGATGGAAAAGCGCTCCAGCAACTCCGGGCCGCGATAGAAGGTTGGCAGCAGGTCAGCCACATCCTGGCCGACTACCAGGGCAATCTGTTTGCCGTCCATGGCCAGGCTGTCGGCGAGATGGGCGAGCAGGGTGTAGCTGTAGATCGGACCTTCGACGCCGCGCGCCACGATCTGTTCGACCCGGCTGGCACGCACTTCGGCGCAGCACAGGGGCTGTACATGCTCGACGATCGATTCCAGCCAGTTCAGGCGCAGTTCATAGTCGGCCATTCGTTTGCCGTAGGGGTGCCTGAAGCTGGGGGCCACCAGCAGACGCCTGGCCTGGCATGAGGCCTCGATCATCACCTGGGCGTGCCCGGCGTGAGGGGGGTTGAAGGCGCCGCCATAGAGGGCTATTTCATACATGGCTGATCTCCCTGTTAGTGCATGACGTGTACTCTATCACTGAATCCGCTCAGGTGAAACCATCACCATTACCCTTGCGTATGTCGCATATAGGCTGGTTTCTTCGCGGAAAAATATTTTCATGGCCGGGCATTGCAACGAAAGTACATGACGTGTACCTTTTTATCCATGTAGAGGAGAGACCCGACATGAACAGCCAAACCCTGAAAACCGCTTCCTTTGATGTCGATGCGCAAAAGAGCTTCACGCCGCTGTGCCCTGATGAGCTGCCTGTGGCGGGTGGCGAGCAAATCGGCAGCGAACTGAACTTCATGGCCACCCTGGCCAGCCTGCGTGTCGGCAGCAAGGACGCTCATACGGCTCAGGCCCCGTGGGTGGTGGCCGAGCACTCGCAAATGTTCCAGTCGACCGGCCTCGAACACGCCGATCTCACCTGGGTCAGCCACTGTGTCCCCGGCACCGAAGGCTTCAGCCTGCTGGACGAATTGCCGACCCCATACGACTACGACTACTTCGTCTGGAAGGGTATCGAGCCGGACCTGCACCCCTACGGCGCCTGCTACCACGACCTGCACGGCAAGCTGTCCACCGGCGTGATCGAGTACCTGAACAGCCAGGGCGTGAAGCAGGTCATCGTCGGCGGCCTGGCGCTGGACTTCTGCGTCAAGACCACCGCCCTGCAACTGGCCGCTGCCGGTTTCAAGGTGATCATCCACTTGCCGGCCTGCCGGGCCATCAGTGAAGAGGGCGCGACTCAAGCCATTCAAGACATGCAACAAGCGGGAATCTCGGTGACTGCGACCCGCGAAGAAACCGCCAGCCTGGCAAGCGCATAAGGAAGAAAACATGGAAAGTGCATTCGATAGCAGCAACGGCGTCATCCAGAGTCTTCTGGATACCGACTACTACACCTTCACCATGATGCAGGCGGTGCTGCACCAGCACCCGAACGTCGAGGTGGAATACCAGTTCATCGTGCGCTCGAAAGAGCGGCTCGGGCACCTGATCCCGGACATTCGCAATGAGCTGGAAAAGCTCGCCGGCCTGCAGTTGCGCGAAGGTGAGCAGCGGTTTCTGTTCAATAAACGTTTCCGTGAATACCTGACACCGGACTTTGAACAGTTCCTCGGTCTGTTTCGCTTCAACCTGCGCTACATCCACGTGTCGGAAGTCGACGGCCAACTGCACATCCGCGTCCGTGGTCCGATGTTGCACTGCATCATGTTCGAGCAGCCGGTGCTGGCGATGGTCAGTGAGCTGCGCAACCGCGAGAAGTACCCGGAAGTCGAGCTGGCCGACGTTACCCGCAAGCTGTACCAGAAGTTCGAATGGCTGGAAAAAAACGCCAGCCGCGAAGAACTCGCCGAGTTTCGGGTTTCGGACTTCTCCACCCGCCGGCGCCTGTCGTTCAGGGCCCAGCGCGAAGTGGTCAACGTCATGCGCAGCGACTTCCCCGGGGTGTTCGTCGGTACCAGCAATGCTCACCTGGCCTACGAGTTCGACCTGCCGCTGATCGGCACCATGGCCCACCAATGGCTGATGGTGCACCAGCAACTCGGGCGGCTGCGCGAGAGCCAGAACGCCGCGTTGGAGAACTGGGTGCGCGAGTACCGGGGCAGGCTGGGGATTGCGCTCACCGACTGCATCAGCACTGACTTCTTCCTTAAGGATTTCGACCTGTACTTCGCCAAGCTCTATGACGGCCTGCGTCAGGACTCCGGTGACCCGATCGTCTGGGCCGACAAGGTGCTGGGGCGTTACAAGGAACTGGGCATCGATCCAAGAACCAAGGACCTGATGTTCTCCGACGGTCTCAACTTCGAGAAGTGCCTGCCGATCCTGCGTCACGTGCGTGGCAAGGCCAGATTCGGTTTCGGCATGGGCACCAGCCTGGCTTGCGATGTCGAAGGCGTCGAACCGCTGAGCATCGTCATGAAACTGGTGCGGGTGCATGGCGAACCGGTGGTGAAGTTCTCCGACGACCCGATCAAGAACGTTTGTGAAGACGCCTCGTTCCTGCGGTACGCGGCCCAGGTATTCAACGTCAGCCTGATCAATCCTCAGCTGGGAGCCTGATATGACTATGCAACAGCAAGAGCGCATTGCCCGGGAGCTGGGCATCGACCGGCAACTCGCCCGGGGCGGCGAGGCCGCTGAAATCATTCGTCGTATCGATTTCATTAAACAGGTGCTGCGCGAGTCGGGCTGCAAGGCCCTGGTGCTCGGCATCAGCGGCGGCGTCGACTCCCTGACCGCCGGCCGCCTGTGCCAGCTGGCCGTGGAGCAATTGCGCGCCGAGGATCATGAGGCGCGCTTTATCGCTGTGCGCCTGCCGTACAAGACCCAGGCCGACGAACTCGACGCCCAGGCGTCCCTGGACTTCATCCGCCCGGACCTGATCACCACCAGCAACATCGCCGACTGTGTCGACGGCCTGATGACCAATATCGCCATCGACGGCTTGCAGCCTTCGGCCGAACTCACCGACTTTGCCAAAGGCAACGTCAAGGCTCGGGCGCGGATGCTGGCGCAATACGCGATCGCCAACTTCTGCAGCGGGTTGGTGGTCGGCACCGATCATGGTGCGGAAGCGCTGATGGGGTTCTTCACCAAATTCGGCGACGGCGCCTGCGACCTGGCGCCGCTGTCCGGGTTGATCAAAAGCCAGGTGCGGTTGCTGGCCGACGCCTTGGGCGCGCCGACACATCTGGTGCGCAAGGCGCCGACCGCCGACCTGGAAGACCTGGCACCGGGCAAGCTGGATGAGGCGGCGTATGGTTGCAGTTACGAGGAAATCGATGCGTATCTGATGGGCGAAGCGGTGTCGCAGCAGGCGCAGCAGATCATCGAAAGCGCCTACATCAAAACCGCTCACAAACGCGAACTGCCTCGTGTCCCCCGGCCATAGACGTTGAAGCTGCCGCAGGTTCGGGCCGCGTCCGGACGATCTTTTGATTTTCCATCAGCCACAAAAAAGCCCCTGAATCTTTCGATTCAGGGGCTTTTCGATATTGCTGTCTGGCTCCACGACCTGGACTCGAACCAGGGACCCAGTGATTAACAGTCACTTGCTCTACCAACTGAGCTATCGCGGAATGCGCCGTATGTTACTGATTAAAAAGGACAAGTCAAGCGTCAATTGCTCGGATGGCAGATTTTCAGGTGGGCGGTGATGTTTCTGCAGGCGAGGAGGGCGTTGTCAGCCATTGGCGGTTACCAGAATCGTGGCAGAGGTCTACCATGGCCCCCCGGAAGTGGTTTCACGCGCTACCGGCCCTCAGCCGAAAAGGTACGCGTCATGACTCACCAACCATTGCTCACGTTATCAATGCTGCGCGAGGTGTTCGTATGAGCATTGCTCAGATCAGCCTGCCCAAAGGCGTCGGGCCGCATGCCGAGAAGCTCTTCGATGCGATCACTCAGGCGAGCACCGCTGATGAGCTGAATCGCGCTGGCGGCAAGGCTGAAGGGTTTGTGCTGGGGCTGGAAAGCACCAAAGCGATCAAAAGCCAGGTTGCCGAATCGTTGTATGTGGCTTATGACGACGCCGCCAGTCAGCGTTCGACCGAACTGGCAGGCTGATCGACCTTAACCGCCGAAGGTGAAGGTGCCGAGCAAGAACTTGGCGTACAGCGACGTGGCGACCAGTTGCACCAGCCACAGGGCCAGGCCGCCAAGAAATACGCCCAAGGCAACCTGCCACACCAGCCCGTTGCTGCGTTTGGTCTGGGGGCGCGGCACGAAGTGATCCAGGTCCAGGTCGTCATCGCGGTCAGCGCGTAAGTCATCGTTTTTCATGTCGGTTCTCTGAAGTATCGGAAATGCGCAGTACGTGTGCAGTCTAGAGTGCTCGTTCGCAGTGTTGATAATTATCTGCTCGCCAACGAAAAGGGGAAGCCAAGCGGCTTCCCCTTTTCTGTCGCGCGTGTGGCTTAGATCACCTGAGCGATGGCCTTGGTCACTACGTCGATGTTGCTCTGGTTCAGCGTGGCAACGCAGATGCGGCCGGTGTCCAGGGCATAAATGCCGAACTCGTTGCGCAGGCGGGTGACTTGCTCAACCGTCAGGCCCGAGTACGAGAACATGCCGCGTTGACGGCCGACGAAGCTGAAGTCCTGGTGAGGCGCGTTTTTCGCCAGCAGATCGACCATCTGCTGACGCATGCCGCGAATACGCAGACGCATTTCAGCCAGTTCCTGTTCCCATTGGGCGCGCAGTTCAGGGCTGTTCAGTACGGCCGCAACGATCGCTGCACCGTGGGTCGGCGGGTTGGAGTAGTTGGTGCGGATCACGCGTTTGACTTGCGACAGCACGCGAGCGCTTTCTTCTTTCGATTCGCTGACGATCGACAGGGCGCCAACACGTTCACCGTACAGCGAGAACGATTTGGAGAACGAGCTGGAAACGAAGAAGTTCAGGCCCGACTCGGCGAACAGGCGCACTGCAGCGGCGTCTTCGTCAATGCCGTCGCCAAAGCCCTGATAGGCCATGTCGAGGAACGGCACGTGTTTTTTCGCCTTGATCACGTCCAGCACGTTGTTCCAGTCTGCCGGGCTCAGGTCGACGCCAGTCGGGTTGTGGCAGCAGGCGTGCAGCACAACGATGGAGCCAGCCGGCAGGGCGTTCAGGTCTTCCAGCAGGCCGGCGCGGTTCACGTCGTGAGTCGCGGCGTCGTAGTAGCGATAGTTCTGAACCGGGAAGCCGGCGGTTTCGAACAGCGCGCGGTGGTTTTCCCAGCTTGGGTCGCTGATGGCAACGACGGCGTTCGGCAGCAGTTGCTTGAGGAAGTCAGCGCCGATTTTCAGTGCGCCGGTACCACCGACGGACTGGGCGGTGACAACCCGGCCAGCGGCAAGCAGTGGCGAGTCTTTACCGAACAGCAGCTTTTGCACGGCCTGGTCGTAGGCGGCGATACCGTCGATCGGCAGGTAGCCACGGGAAGCGTGTTGAGCGGCGCGAATCGTCTCGGCTTCGACAACGGCTCGCAGGAGTGGAATTCGCCCCTCCTCGTTGCAGTAAACACCGACCCCCAGGTTGACCTTATTGGTACGGGTGTCAGCGTTGAATGCTTCGTTGAGGCCCAGGATTGGATCGCGTGGTGCCATTTCGACAGCGGAGAAGAGGCTCATTATTGCGGCGGCTCTGAATGGAATGTGGAGGGACGTGTGGCGCTCCAGCCGAATGCACTAGAGCGGTGCACAAACGGGGAGCTAGTATAGAGGCCTACACCGGTCGCGGCGACAGGCGTTTCCGCTTTTCGGGCAGGTTTTTTCGGATTATTTTTCGGTCGTTAGCCTTATTGTCATGTCAATGGCTTAGGGGCATGTAGGACGTTTGCCTTGAAACTAGAGGTATTCGGCACCACATCAACGGTTATCATGATTTTTCCCTGCGACATTCGTCGTGAGCGACCTTCACCGTTCTGGCGCGCCCGTCAGCGCCGGAGTGCGTCGCTCCTTGGAAACCAATAGGTACGATATGTCTGAATTCCAGCTAGTCACCCGCTTCGAGCCAGCCGGCGATCAGCCGGAAGCCATCCGTCTGATGGTCGAGGGCATCGAGGCCGGGCTGGCGCACCAGACGTTGCTTGGTGTGACCGGTTCGGGCAAGACCTTCAGTATCGCCAACGTGATCGCCCAGGTACAGCGACCGACGCTGGTGCTGGCGCCGAACAAGACGCTGGCCGCGCAACTGTATGGCGAGTTCAAGGCGTTCTTCCCGAACAACGCGGTGGAGTACTTCGTTTCCTACTACGACTACTACCAGCCCGAAGCCTACGTGCCGTCGTCCGATACCTTCATTGAGAAAGACGCCTCGATCAACGATCACATCGAGCAGATGCGACTGTCTGCGACCAAAGCGCTGCTGGAGCGCAAGGACGCGATCATTGTCACCACGGTGTCGTGCATCTACGGTCTGGGCAGCCCGGAAACCTATCTGAAAATGGTCCTGCACGTCGATCGCGGCGACAAGCTCGATCAGCGCGCCTTGCTGCGCCGTTTGGCCGACCTGCAATACACCCGCAACGACATGGATTTTGCCCGCGCGACCTTCCGCGTGCGCGGTGACGTGATTGATATCCACCCGGCGGAATCCGATTTTGAAGCGATCCGTATTGAGCTCTTCGATGATGAAGTGGAGAAAATTTCCGCTTTCGATCCGCTCACTGGCGAAGTGATTCGCCAGCTGCCGCGTTTCACCTTTTATCCGAAGAGCCACTATGTAACGCCGCGAGAAACCCTGCTGGGGGCCATCGAAGGGATCAAGGTCGAGCTGCAGGAGCGTCTGGAATACCTGCGCTCCAACAACAAGCTGGTGGAAGCCCAACGTCTGGAGCAGCGCACCCGTTTTGACCTCGAGATGATCCTGGAGCTGGGTTACTGCAACGGTATCGAAAACTACTCGCGCTACCTCTCGGGCCGAGAGTCCGGTGAGCCGCCACCCACCTTGTTTGACTATCTGCCGGCAGACGCCTTGCTGGTCATCGACGAATCCCATGTCAGCGTGCCGCAGGTCGGTGCGATGTATAAGGGCGACCGTTCGCGTAAAGAGACGCTGGTCGAATACGGTTTCCGGCTGCCGTCGGCACTGGATAACCGGCCGATGCGTTTTGACGAGTGGGAAAGCATCAGTCCGCAGACGATTTTCGTCTCGGCGACCCCAGGTAACTACGAAGCGGAACATGCCGGTCGAGTGATCGAGCAAGTGGTGCGGCCGACCGGTCTGGTCGACCCACAAATTGAAATTCGTCCGGCGCTGACTCAGGTCGACGACTTGCTGTCGGAAATCACCAAGCGGGTGGCGCTGGAGGAACGGGTGCTGGTCACTACGTTGACCAAGCGCATGTCCGAAGACTTGACCGACTACCTTGCCGACCACGGTGTGCGGGTGCGTTATCTGCACTCGGACATCGATACGGTGGAGCGGGTCGAGATCATCCGCGATTTGCGTCTGGGCACCTTCGATGTACTGGTGGGGATCAACCTGCTGCGTGAAGGCCTGGACATGCCGGAAGTGTCGCTGGTGGCGATTCTCGATGCCGACAAGGAGGGCTTCCTGCGCTCCGAGCGTTCGCTGATCCAGACCATCGGCCGCGCGGCGCGGAACCTCAATGGCCGGGCGATTCTGTATGCCGACCGGATCACCGGGTCGATGGAGCGGGCGATTGGCGAGACTGAGCGTCGTCGCGACAAGCAAATCGCTTTCAACCTGGCCAATGGCATCACCCCCAAAGGCGTGTTCAAGGATGTTGCCGACATCATGGAAGGCGCCACCGTGCCCGGTTCGCGCAGCAAGAAGCGCAAAGGCATGGCCAAGGCAGCCGAGGAAAGTGCCCGCTACGAAAACGAACTGCGTTCACCGAGCGAAATCGCCAAGCGCATTCGTCAGCTGGAAGAGAAGATGTACCAGCTCGCCCGCGACCTGGAGTTCGAAGCCGCCGCGCAGACGCGCGACGAAATCACCAAGATGCGCGAGCGGTTGTTGACTGTCTGATTCCCGGTGCCTGAAATGGCCTCATCGCGAGCAAGCTCGCTCCCACAGTTGATCGCGTTGTCTGGGCGTGCGCGGTCCAATGTGGGAGCGAGCTTGCTCGCGATAGGGGCGCCTCGGTCTTAGTGCGCCTCGCCGGACTTCAACCCGGGCGGCAACGCCTTGGTCAGCAGGGTCGCCAGCATGCTCACCCCCAGCGCAATCCCGACAAAGTGAAACGCATCGTTGTAGGCCATGATCAAGGCCTGCTGATGGGTGATCTCACTGAGCTTGCCCAGCGCGGCCATTTCGCTGCCGAATCGATCGGTCATGCTCGCCATGCGCTCGGCCACCTGCGGGTTGGTCGGCACGATCGACTCGCGTAAATAATCGAAGTAGGTCTTGGTTCGGGCATCCAGCAGGGTCGCGAGCAGGGCGATGCCAATCGCGCCGCCGAGGTTGCGCAGGATGTTGAACAGGCTCGACGCGGAGCCTGCATCCTGCGGCAGGATGTAGGCGGTGGCGATCAGCGAAATGGTCACCATGATCAGCGGCTGGCCCAGCGCGCGGACAAGCTGGATCTGATTGAACTGTGGTCCGGCGAAGTCGGGGTTGAGCGCGCCCGAAAGAATACTCGCCAAGCCAAACAGGCCAAAGCCGAGCGTGCACAGCCACTTCGGCGAAACGAACTTCATCAGTTTCGGCACCAGCGGAATCAGGAACAGCTGCGGCACGCCCATCCACATGATCACTTCGCCGATCTGCAAGGCGTTGTAGCTCTGGATCTGCGCCAGGTACAGCGGCAGCAGATAAATCGAACCATAAAGCCCCACGCCCATGCCCAGGCTGGAAATACTCGATAAGCCAAAGTTGCGGTTGCGCAAGATGCCCAGATTGATCAGCGGATTGGGCTTGGACACTTGCACGATCACAAAGGTGATCAGGCTCAACAGGGCGATGCAGCCCAGCGTCACGATCAGGTTCGACTCCAGCCAGTCCTTGCGATGGCCTTCCTCAAGAAATACCTGCAAGCACCCCAGGCCAACGCCCAGCGTGAGAATGCCCATGTAGTCGGTGCTTTTGAGCAATTCCCAGTGGGCTGCTTTCTTCTCCAGGCCATACATGAGGCCGGCGATCATGATCAGTCCCGGCGGGATGTTGATGTAGAAGATGTACTTCCAGCCCCAGTTTTCCGTCAGCCAGCCGCCGAGGGTCGGGCCGATGGAGGGCGCGAAGGTCGCGGTCATGGCGAACATCGCCATGCCTTTGGCGCGATGGTGTTCGGGGAGTTTGATCAGCGTCAGGGTGAACGCCAGCGGAATCAGCGCGCCGCCGGTGAACCCCTGCAAGGCGCGGAACACAATCATGCTCTCCAGGCTCCAGGCCATCGAGCAGAGCAGGGAGGCGGCCAGAAAACCCAGCGAGACCCACACCGCCAGGCGTCGTGCCGAGAGCAGTTGCACCAGCCACGCGGTGAGCGGAATCATGATGATTTCCGCCACCAGATACGAGGTGGAAATCCACGAGCCTTCTTCCAGGGTCGCTGACAGCGCGCCTTGGATGTCCTTGAGCGAGGCGTTGGTGATCTGGATGTCGAGCACCGCCATGAAGGCGCCGAGCATCACGCTCATCACCGCAATCCAGTCCCTCCGGGTCGGTTCGCCGACCGGGCGGATCAGTTGATCACCGGCCATCGCCAGGGTCTTTGATGTTGACTTTGACGGTGACTGACATGCCTGGGCGGATCTTGCCGTGCAGCGGATTGTCGGCGGCAAAGGTCAGTTTTACCGGAATCCRTTGCACGACTTTGGTGAAGTTGCCGGTGGCATTGTCCGGTGGCAGCAGGCTGAACTGCGCGCCCGAGGCGGCGAACAGGCTGTCGACCCGGGCTTCGATCGGTGTGTCGCTGTAGGCATCGAAGATCAGTTCGGCTTTCTGGCCGGGTTGCATGTGACCAATCTGGGTTTCCTTGAAGTTGGCCTGAATCCAGATGTCCTGGTCCGGGACGATCGACAGCAGGTAAGCGCCCGCCTGTACGTATTGGCCATTGCGCGCTGCGCGCTGGCCGATCAGGCCGCTGATCGGTGCGTGGATTTCGCTGCGGGTCAGGTTCAGTCGGGCTTGCGCCAGATCGGCTTTGGCGTTGGCAATCTGCGCGTCGAGGCGCTTGATCTCGGCCGTCAGGGCGTTGACCTGCTGGCGCTGGCCCTGGGCGTCAGCCTGGGCCTTGGCGACTTGCGAGCGAGCGATGCGGTTGTCGGCGGAGAGGGTGGTCACCCGTTCTTCCGAGACATAACCCGGTTTGCGCAGGGTTTGCGCGCGGGACAAATCGATTTGCGAGCGGCCGAGGGTGGCCTGGCTGGCAGCGACCTGAGCTTCGCTGGCGGCGATCAGGCTGGCTTGTTGGGTCAGTTTGCTCTGGGCTTGCAGGCGCTCGGCTTCGCGGGTGGCGAGGGTCGCGTTGGCGCGGTCGACGGCGAGATGAAAGTCATCGCCTTCAAGTCGGATCAGCAGCTGGCCTTGTTCGACATGCTGGTTGTCCTGTACCAGCACTTCCTCGATGCGCGCGCCCAACTGGCTGGAGACACGGGTGATTTCACCCTGGACATAAGCGTTATCGGTGCTTTCGTAAAACCGTCCCTTGAAGAACCATTCAGCGAAGAAGCCCCCGGCAACCAGCAGGACGATCAGCAGGAAAGTGAACAGGCGACGCTTGAGTTGGGCAGGCATGAGCAGACTGTAGTCGAGAAAGTGTAAGGAGATTTATCAGTACTCGAATCTGTCATATAGCCGATAAGCGGTAAATGCCACTTATTGATAATCAGCCGTTGAGCGGTGCCAGAGCCTTTTGTAGCCCCAACGTTGGCTTAAATGCCCTGCTCACTGGAGCCGGGCGGGCAACGCCTGTTACCATTCGCCCTTTGTTTCATCTCCGCTTTTTATATTCTTTCGAGACATGCCATGACCACCGTCCGCACTCGCATCGCGCCATCGCCTACCGGCGATCCCCATGTCGGCACCGCTTACATCGCTTTGTTCAACTACTGCTTTGCCAAGCAGCATGGCGGTGAGTTCATCCTGCGGATTGAAGACACCGACCAATTGCGTTCGACCCGCGAGTCCGAACAGCAGATTTTCGATGCCTTGCGCTGGCTGGGCATCAACTGGAGCGAAGGCCCGGATGTCGGCGGCCCGCACGGTCCGTATCGCCAGAGCGAACGTGGCGACATCTACCAGAAGTACTGCCAGCAACTGGTCGATCTGGGGCACGCGTTCCCGTGCTTCTGCACCGCTGAAGAGCTGGACCAGATGCGCGCCGAGCAAATGGCCCGCGGTGAAACCCCGCGTTACGACGGCCGTGCGCTGTTGCTCTCCAAGGAAGAAGTGGCGCGCCGTCTGGCTGCTGGCGAGCCGCACGTCATCCGCATGAAGGTCCCGACCGAAGGCGTCTGCGTGGTGCCGGACATGTTGCGTGGCGACGTCGAGATCCCGTGGGATCGCATGGACATGCAAGTGTTGATGAAGACCGACGGCCTGCCGACCTACTTCCTCGCCAACGTGGTCGACGACCACCTGATGGGCATCACCCACGTCTTGCGCGGCGAAGAATGGCTGCCATCGGCACCGAAGCTGATTCTGCTTTACGAGTACTTCGGCTGGGAGCAACCAGAGCTGTGCTACATGCCGTTGCTGCGTAACCCGGACAAGAGCAAGCTGTCCAAGCGCAAGAACCCGACCTCGGTCACGTTCTACGAGCGTATGGGCTTCATGCCGGAAGCGATGCTCAACTACCTCGGTCGCATGGGCTGGTCGATGCCGGACGAGCGCGAGAAGTTCTCGCTGCAGGAAATGGTCGACAACTTCGACCTGAAACGCGTTTCCCTCGGCGGGCCGATTTTCGACATCGAGAAACTGTCGTGGCTCAACGGCCAATGGCTGCGTGATCTGCCGGTGGAAGAGTTTGCCAGCCGCGTGCAGGCCTGGGCGCTGAACCCTGAATACATGATGAAGATCGCACCGCACGTGCAGGGTCGTGTTGAAACCTTCAGCCAGATCGCACCGTTGGCCGGCTTCTTCTTCGCTGGCGGCGTGACCCCGGATGCCAAGCTGTTCGAATCCAAGAAGCTCTCGGGCGATCAGGTTCGCCAGTTGATGCAGTTGATCCTGTGGAAGCTCGAAAGCCTGCGTCAGTGGGAAAAGGACAGCATCACGGCGACCATTCAGGCGGTTGTCGAATCCCTGGAGCTGAAGTTGCGTGATGCCATGCCGCTGATGTTCGCGGCCATCACTGGCCAGGCCAGCTCGGTGTCGGTGCTGGATGCGATGGAAATCCTTGGGCCGGACCTGACGCGTTTCCGTCTGCGCCAGGCGATCGACTTGCTCGGTGGCGTGTCGAAGAAAGAAAACAAAGAGTGGGAAAAGCTCCTGGGCGCTATCGCCTGAGGTGTTTGACCCCGTGCAGGAGTCGCCGGAGGCTGCGATCTTTTGATCTTGCTCTTCGGCGTCACCCCCATTTTTCGGGGGGAGGGCGGTAAGTGATTGTTATGGCGGCAAAAAATTTTGAAAATTGTTAAAAATAAGTTTGACAGCTTTCCGATCCGCCATTAAGATTCGCCCCGTCCTCAGCGATGAGGGGCTATAGCTCAGCTGGGAGAGCGCTTGCATGGCATGCAAGAGGTCGACGGTTCGATCCCGTCTAGCTCCACCAATTTACACTTCAAGGCCTGGCCACACCGGCCTTGAAGCGATCAACACTCAGCGTTGGTCAGTTGTATAGAAGGGTTTGCGTCCCCTTCGTCTAGTGGCCTAGGACACCGCCCTTTCACGGCGGTAACAGGGGTTCGAGTCCCCTAGGGGACGCCAGTTTTACAGAAGTGATGTTGCAAGACATCGCTCCGCCGCGAGGCGAAAAATCCGGGGCTATAGCTCAGCTGGGAGAGCGCTTGCATGGCATGCAAGAGGTCAACGGTTCGATCCCGTTTAGCTCCACCAATTTTACAGTTCAAGGTCTGGCCACACCGGCCTTGAATCGATCAGTACTCAGCACTGATCAGTTGTATAGAAGGGTTTGCGTCCCCTTCGTCTAGTGGCCTAGGACACCGCCCTTTCACGGCGGTAACAGGGGTTCGAGTCCCCTAGGGGACGCCACGATTACCCGCTCTGCGGGATTTATAAGGGTCATTCAATTATTGAATGGCCCTTTTGTTTGTCTGGCGTTTGGCCAATCCCTCATTCTCCCCACACTGTTCTTCTGACCAATGGTCATATCAGCGACTTGCGAATAATTATTATGAGAATAATATTCTATTCGTAATATTCGGAGGCAACGATGAACGATAAAAAAGCTCAAACCCGTGAACGCATTCTCCAGGCCGCCAGCTCTGCGCTGATCCAGCGCGGCCCGGCAGAGCCTAGTGTGGGTGAAGTGATGGGCGCTGCGGGCCTTACCGTCGGCGGGTTCTACGCCCACTTCGAAAGCAAGGACGCCATGATGCTGGAGGCCTTCACGCAATTGCTCGGCCAGCGTCGGGCGCTGATCGCCGAAATGGACCCCTCGCTGACCGGCGAAGAACGCCGGGCGCTGGTCGCTGCGTTTTACCTGTCACGCAAACACCGAGACTCCACCGATCACGCCTGCCCGATTCCGGCGTCGATAGGGGAACTGGGGCGTCTGCCGGACGATTTTCGTCTGGCCTTGAATGAACACATCGAGCTGATGGTCGCGCAGTTGGCCGCCAGCCCGGAAGACACCGACAAAGCGCTGGCTGACTTGGCGCTGATGGTCGGTGGTTTGGCCCTGGCACGGGCGCTGGGTGCCGGTGAGTTGTCCGATCGATTGCTGCGTGCCGCCAAGTCGGCGGTGCTATGACCTGAAGCACAAGCCTTTGGAGATGAGCGATGAGCACGTTAAGTTGGGTTCGTGGCGTTAACGGCACCTTGGGCTGGGTTGCGCCGCAATGGGTGGCAAGCAAGATGCGTTCGGTGTTCATGACGCCGCGCGAGCTGCCTTTGCGTGATTGGGAAATGCCGCTGCTGGCGAACTCCGAGCGGATCACCCTGCGCTTCGGCCTTTCAGCGTTGCGCTGGGGGCAGGGCCCGACAGTGCTGCTGATGCACGGCTGGGAAGGTCGGCCGACACAATTCGCCAGCCTGATCACGGCGCTGGTAGATGCCGGCTACACCGTGGTCGCGCTGGATGGTCCGGCTCACGGTCGCTCGCCCGGTCGCGAGGCCAACGTCGTGCTTTTTGCTCGGGCGATGCTTGAAGCGGCGGCAGAGCTGCCTCCCTTGCAAGCGGTCATCGGCCACTCCATGGGCGGTGCCAGTGCGATGCTTGCCGTTCAGCTGGGTTTGCGCACAGAAACCCTGGTCAGCATCGCCGCACCGGCACGGATTCTTGCCGTGTTGCGCGGTTTTGCCCGCCATGTTCGCATGCCGCCCAAGGCGCGTTCGGCGTTTATCCGCAAAGTCGAACGGGATGTGGGTATCCAGGCGTCGCGACTGGATGTCGCCCACTATCAACTGGATATGCCGGGGTTGATCGTACATGCCGAAGACGACGTCTTTGTCTCGGTCAATGAGTCGCAATTGATTCACGACGCCTGGTTCGACAGTCGCCTGTTGCGCCTGGAGGAGGGTGGGCATCAGCGGGTGCTGGCGGATCCGCGAGTGATCGAAGGCGTGCTGTCGCTACTGTCCGGTCGTAGCTTGCAGGCGCGCCAATCGGCCTGATCATCCGTTACACTGCCCCGGTCGAATAATCTGACCGGGAGTGGGGCATGGGCTGGGATCGGGCAACGCCGTTTATCATTGACCTGCAGGTTGCTGCCGAGGACATCGATGGGCTGGGGCACGCCAATAACGCGGTGTATGTCACCTGGCTCGAGCGCTGCGCCTGGCGCCACTCGCAGCGTCTGGGGCTGGACCTGACCGAATATCGGCGGCTGGACCGGGCGATGGCTGTGGTGCGCCACGAGATCGATTACCTGTCCGCTGCCTATGAGGGTGATGAGTTGCAGTTGGCGACCTGGATCGTCGACTGGGATCAGCGCCTGAAGATGACCCGGCACTTCCAGCTGAAACGCCCGAGCGACAACGCCACACTGCTGCGGGCACAAACCACGTTTGTCTGCATCGAGCTGTCCAGCGGCAAGCCCAGGCGCATGCCGGCGGAATTCATCGAAGGCTACGGCCCGGCGTTGATCCAATGTGGGAGCGAGCCTGCTCGCGATGAACGATAACGCGGTGTACTTGATAAACCGCGCCGCCTGAATCGCGAGCAGGCTCGCTCCCACAAGGGATCAGCGATGTCCTGCGAATTCCTCGCGTAATCCAGTAAACTGCCGCACGTTTTTCGTTGAGTGTTTTCCATGCAAATTGCTTTGGCGCCCATGGAGGGGTTGGTCGACAACATCCTGCGGGACGTGTTGACCCGTGTTGGCGGTATCGATTGGTGCGTGACCGAGTTCATTCGGATCAACGATCAACTGCTCACGCCTGCCTATTTCCACAAATTCGGCCCTGAACTGCTGAACGGCGCCAAGACCGCTTCAGGCGTGCCGTTGCGCGTGCAATTGCTCGGTTCCGATCCGGTGTGCCTGGCAGAAAACGCGGCGCTGGCCTGTGAGCTGGGTTCGGAGGTGATCGACCTGAACTTCGGTTGCCCGGCCAAGACCGTTAACAAGTCGCGTGGCGGTGCAGTACTGCTCAAGGAGCCGGAGCTGCTCAACGAAATCGTCGAACATGTGCGCCGCGCAGTGCCGGCACACATCCCGGTGACGGCCAAGATGCGTTTGGGTTTTGACAGCCCCGACGGCGCTCTGGTCTGTGCCACCGCGTTGGCTGAGGGCGGTGCTGCGCACATCGTCGTGCACGCACGGACCAAGACGGACGGCTACAAGCCGCCAGCGCATTGGGAGTGGATCCCGCGGGTGCAGGAAGTAGTCAAGGTGCCGGTGTTCGCCAACGGCGATATCTGGAGCGTTGAAGACTGGCGCCGTTGCCGCGAAATCAGCGGCGTGGAAGACATCATGCTCGGGCGTGGCCTGGTGTCGCGCCCCGACCTGGCGCGGCAAATCGCTGCCGCACGGGCCGGTGAAGAAGTGCTCGAGATGACCTGGGCCGAGCTGCTGCCGCTGCTTCAGGACTTCTGGCTGCAAGCCAAGGCGCAGATGACACCGCGCCAGTCACCGGGTCGTTTGAAGCAGTGGCTGGCGATGCTGACCCGCAATTATCCCGAAGCGGTGGAGCTGTTCACCGTCCTGCGTCGTGAAACCGAGCTGGATCAGGTCTCGCGCTTGCTAGGTCTACAGGCGTGCGAAGCAGCCTGAAACCTGTGTTAAAAAAAACACAAAATAACCTCTTGAAATGCAGTCGGCGGTCCTTATCTAAGGATTACGCGATGCCGAATTCGGGTCGCGGAGACAAAAAACTTGCTGATTGTTTTCAGGAGATTTGAATCATGAGTACTGCATTTTCCATGGCTCCACTGTTCCGTTCCTCGGTGGGCTTCGACCGTTTCAACGATCTGTTCGAGTCGGCGCTGCGCAATGAGCCAGGCAGCACCTATCCACCGTACAACGTCGAAAAGCATGGCGACGACGAATACCGCATCGTCATCGCGGCGGCCGGCTTCCAGGAAGAAGACCTGGAGTTGCAAGTGGAGAAAGGTGTGCTGACCATCAGTGGCGGCAAACGTGACACCAATGAAGCTGTCACCTATCTGTACCAGGGCATCGCCCAGCGCGCCTTCAAGTTGTCCTTCCGGCTGGCGGACCACATTGAAATCAAGTCCGCGGGCCTGAGCAACGGCCTGTTGAACATCGACCTGCTGCGGGTCGTGCCGGAGGAAGCGAAAGCCAAGCGTATCCCGATCAACGGGACGCAAAAACCGGCTCTGGAACACTGAGTCATCGCGATGAGAAAGGGCGCCACTGGCGCCCTTTTTTGTGCTCGTCATTTGAGCAGTTTCAGGAAACCCTCCAGCGGCAGCGGCTGACTGTGCAGGTAGCCTTGATACAAGTGGCAGCCCAGCCCTTGCAGGAACTCGAGCTGTTCGGTGGTTTCGACCCCTTCGGCAATTACCGTCAACTCCAGGCTGCGGGCCATGGCCACGATGGCGCGGATGATTTCCGCGTCGTTCGGATCGCTGGTCGCATCGCGGATGAACGACTGGTCGATCTTCAAGGTGTCCACCGGCAGGCGCTTGAGGTACGTCAGCGAGGAGTAGCCGGTGCCAAAATCGTCCATGGCGAAGCTGACGCCAAGTTTCTTCAGGCGACGCATCTTGCTGATGGTGTCGTCCAGGTTCTGAATCACGATGCCTTCGGTGACCTCCAGCTTGAGCAGCGAATACGGCAGTCCATGACTGCTCAGGGTTTGTTCAATCCGTTCGACAAAGTCGTTCTGGCGAAATTGCCGTGGGCTGATGTTCACGCAAAGGCTGAAGTTCAGCGGATCGATCAGGCCTCTATCGATCAATTGCCTGAAGGCCTGGCAGGTCTCATCGAGGATCCAGGCACCGACCTCAAGAATCAGCCCGCTGTCTTCCAGTACCTTGATGAATTYGCTGGGCGATTGCTCCCCCAGCCGCGGGTGGCGCCAGCGCACCAAGGCTTCGGCGCCGATAATGCGACCGTCCAGAGCGTCCACCTGAGGCTGGTATTGCACGCTGAACTCACCACGCGAAAGGGCCAGGCGCAGGTCGGTTTCCATCCGCAGGCGTTCACTGGCCGCTTTTTGCATGGTGTTGTGGAACATCTGCGTGGCATTGCGTCCCGAATCCTTGGCTCGGTACAGGGCAATGTCGGCACGCTTGAGCAGGTCGGTGGGGGTTGAGCCGTGATCGGGGATCAAGGCCACGCCGATGCTCGGGGTGACTTGCAGGCGCTGACCGTCGAGGAACATCGGCTCGGACAACAGCTCGCGCAGCGTGTCGGCCAACTCGCGAACCTGTTCGCTGACTTCGTTGCGCGTACCTTCCAGGCCGCTCAACAGCACCACGAACTCATCGCCACCGAGTCGCGCCACGGTGTCTTCCATGCGCACACTGGCTTCGAGGCGTGCAGTGATGATTTTCAGCACGGTGTCGCCCACCGGGTGACCGAGCGAGTCGTTGATGTGCTTGAAGTGGTCGAGATCGAGGAACAGCAAGGCGCCGCGCAGGTTGTGGCGTTTCAGCAGGGCGATCTGCTGGCTCAGGCGATCCATCAGCAGGGCGCGGTTGGGCAGGTTGGTCAGTGGGTCGTGGTAGGCGAGGTGACGGATCTGCGCTTCGGCGTTTTTCAGCAGGCTGACGTCCCGGGCGGTCATCAGCAGGCAGGCGGTTTCGTTCAGGGTGATGGGTTCGATCGAGACCTCGACGGTGAGAATTTCGCCGCGCTTGTTGCGACCAAGCATTTCGTGGTGATGTACCCGGCCTTTGGCCTTCAACTCGGCCAGCAGGGTTGAGCGTTGTTTTTCTTCGGCCCAGATGCCGACCTGATAAACGGTTTTACCTACTACTTCGTCGGCGCTGTAGCCGGTCAAGCGGCAGAAGCCGTCGTTGACCTCCAGGTAGCGGCCGCTGTCGCGCTCGGTGATGGTGATGGCGTCGGGGCTGGAGTGAAACGCCTTGGCGAATTTCTCTTCACTGGACTTCAGTGCAGCTTCGGAGCGCTGCTGCTGGGTGATGTCGCGCAAGGTGGTCACGATGCATGGCTCGTTGCCGACGCTGATCTGACGGCTGGAAATCACGCAGGTCAAGGGCTGCCCGTCCTTGTGGTGAACGATGATCGCGACGTTGTTCAGCGCCTGTTCGCGAATCACCTGCTCGATGCGTTGCTGACGCTTCACCGAAGCGTCCCAGAGGCCGATCTCGTCGGCACTGCGGTCGATGACGTCGGTGGTGGTCCAGCCGAAGGTCTGAGTGAAGGCGGGGTTGATCTCGATGAACTGGCCGGTGTCCTGGCGCGTCACGCAGATCGGGTCCGGGCTGACCTGGAACAGGCTGGCGAATTTTTCTTCGGAGGTGATCAGGCGCTGCTCGCGCTCCACCTGGTCGGTGATGTCGAGCAACGTACCGGCCATGCGCACGGGAACGCCGGACTCATCGCGATAGAGCCGTGCACGGCTTTCCAGGTAGCGCGAACTGCCGTCGGGCAATTGCACACGGTAGGTCAGTTGATAATTGCCGGCCGGGCCTTCGCGGAGGCTGCGGTAGGCGTCACGCATGCTGTCGCGCTCATCGTCGGGAACGCCTTCGAAAAACGCATCGAAGGGCTCGTGGAAGGGCACCGGGTCCAGGCCATGCAGCTGTGCGGCACGGGCCGAGCCATAGAGCATGCCGCTGGGAATGTGCCAGTCCCACGTGCCCAGTTGCGCCGAGTCGAGGGCCAGGTCCAGGCGCTCCTGACTGTCTTTGAGCGCTTGCTCGGCGAGTTTGCGTTCGCTGGTGTCGAGGAAAGTGCTGAGCAGGTAGGGCTGGCCTTCGAGTTCAACCTTTTGCGCGCTGAGAATGCCATCGTGGACCTGGCCGTTGCTGGCGCGAAACTGCACCTCCATGCTGACCAGTTCGCCCTTGGCCTTGGTTGCCTTGACCAGTTTGGCGCGTTGTTGCGGGTCTACCCAAAGGCCCAGTTCCAGTGTCGTGCGGCCGATCACGCTGTGCACGGGCCAGCCAAACAGGCTTTCGAAGTATTGATTGGCTTCGCTGATCAGACCGTCTTCCTGACGGGTCAGCAACACCATGTTCGGGCTCAGGTGAAATAGTGTTGCGAAACGTTTCTCCGAGCTGCTCAGGGCCTGTTCGCGCTGGCGTTGATGGGTGATCTCGCGAATCACCCCGATCATCCGTGGCCGGCCTTGTTTATCCGGTATCAGGCTGCCGTTGATCTCCAGCCAGTGCAGGCTGCCGTCGGGCCAGCGGACCCGGTGATGCATCGCCTGTTCAAGCGGTGCGCCGGCAACCACGGCGTTAAAGGCTCGCAGGGTCTTGGCTCGATCCTCCACCGGCAACAGATCCAGGTATTCCATGTCGGCCGGCAGTGGTTTTTTTGGGTCAAACCCGAACAGGGCTTGAGTCCCCCGCGACCAGCTGATCAGCCCGCGTTCAATGTCCCAGTACCAGGCGCCCAGGCGTGCACCGTTCAAGGCGGCGAGCAGTTGTGGCGCGCTCTCCCAAATCTGCTCCGAGGTCCGCGGGTCGAGCGCCTGAATGCGCGGCATTGGGGGCGTGCGTGAGCGAGTGCGGTCAGCAGATTTGGGCATGGGTAACAAGCCTTGGGCTGAATTGGGTGTTTGGCGCTGGGAATTTCAACCTTAAAGGATTAGCACAACTTAGCCGTGAGTCCGTGGCAAATCGATTTGTGCGTCCAACAAGGCCATGAAAGCCCGTGCAGCATTCGACAGCGTCCGTTCGGTGTGCACGATATAGCCTAGCTGGCGAGTGAGTTGTATGCCCGGTAAAGGAATGCGTGCCACTTGATCGTCGAGCATGGTGCGCGGCAATACGCTCCAGGCCAGGCCAATGGAAACCATCATCTTGATAGTTTCCAGATAGTTAGTGCTCATCGCGATGTTCGGCGTCAGCCCCTGGGCTTCGAAAAGTCGTTGCACGATGTGGTGGGTAAAGGTGTTGCCACCGGGGAAAACCGCCGGATGGCCGGCGATATCGGCCAGGCTGACCGCGCCATTGTTGATCAGCGAATGCTCCGGGGCCGCGACGAAGTCCAGCGGGTCGTCCCATACCGGTGTGGCTTTCACCAGAGTGTGCGGCTCGGGTGCCAGGGTAATGACCGCCAGTTCGGCACGGCCGTGAAGAATTTCCTCGTAGGCGACTTCCGAATCGAGGAACTGAATATCCAGCGCGACCTCGGGATAGCGTCGGGTGAACGCCCGCAGCAACGGGGGCAGGCGGTGCAGGCCAATGTGATGACTTGTCGCCAGTGTCAGGCGGCCAGTCACTTCGCCGGTCAGGTTGGTCAGCGCCCGGCGCGTGTCATCCAGCACATTCAGAATCTGATAGGCGCGCGGCAGCAGGGCGCGCCCGGCCTCGGTCAGGCCGACTTCCCGGCCCAGTCGATCAAACAGTCGCACCTTCAACTGCTGCTCCAGCCCGGCGATGCGTTTGCTGATGGCGGGCTGGGTCAGGTGTAGCCGTTCGCCTGCGCCGGAGAAGCTGCCGGTCTCGGCGATGGCTATAAAAGCATTGAGGTTGGCCAGGTCCATGGTTGCATTCCAGTTGGTTATCCAAAGCATAAAAAATATGAATTTGAGTTATTTAATGTAACCCCATAGGATCGACCTCACAAGCCAAAGGGTTATTGAGTCGCTTCAAGCCCGGGGCATAGAAACAAGCTGATGAGGAAACGTCTGATGGCCGGCAAAACGCTCTACGACAAGCTCTGGGATTCGCATTTGGTCAAGCAGCGCGACGATGGTTCGGCGCTGATCTACATCGATCGTCACATCATTCACGAAGTGACCTCGCCGCAAGCCTTCGAAGGTCTGCGTCTGGCCGGGCGCAAGCCGTGGCGCATCGATGCCAACATCGCGACCCCGGACCACAACGTACCGACGACTCCTGAGCGCAAGGGCGGCATTGCTGCCATCGCTGACGAAGTCTCGCGTTTGCAGGTTCAGACCCTCGATGACAACTGTGACGAATACGGCATCGTCGAATTCAAGATGAATGACGTGCGTCAAGGCATCGTCCACGTCATCGGCCCGGAGCAGGGCGCAACCTTGCCGGGCATGACCGTGGTCTGCGGTGACTCCCATACCTCGACCCACGGCGCGTTCGGCGCGTTGGCTCACGGTATCGGCACTTCCGAGGTCGAGCACGTGCTCGCCACCCAGTGCCTGGTCGCCAAGAAAATGAAGAACATGCTGGTCCGCGTTGAAGGCAAATTGCCGTTCGGCGTGACTGCCAAGGACATCGTCCTGGCTGTTATCGGCAAGATCGGCACTGCTGGCGGTAACGGCCACGCGATCGAATTCGCTGGTAGCGCGATTCGCGAGTTGTCGGTCGAAGGCCGCATGACCATCTGCAACATGTCCATCGAAGCCGGTGCGCGGGTTGGTTTGGTTGCCGCTGACGAAAAGACTGTTGCCTACGTCAAGGGTCGTCCGTTCGCACCGAAAGGTGCTGAGTGGGATATGGCTGTCGAAGCCTGGAAAGACCTGGTGTCCGATGCGGATGCCACGTTCGACACCATCGTTGAGCTCGACGCTGCGCAGATCAAGCCGCAAGTCAGCTGGGGCACGTCCCCGGAAATGGTCCTCGCCGTCGACCAGAACGTGCCGGATCCGGCTAAAGAGATGGATCTGGTCAAGCGCGACTCTATCGTCCGCGCCTTGAAGTACATGGGTTTGACCGCCAATCAGGCGATCACCGACATTCAACTGGACCGCGTGTTCATTGGCTCCTGCACCAACTCGCGGATCGAAGATTTGCGCGCTGCGGCAGTGATCGCCAAGGGTCGCAAAGTGGCTTCGACCATCAAGCAAGCCATTGTGGTGCCGGGTTCGGGCCTGGTGAAGGCGCAAGCCGAAGCCGAGGGGCTGGACAAGATTTTCCTCGAGGCCGGTTTCGAATGGCGTGAGCCGGGGTGCTCGATGTGCCTGGCAATGAACCCGGACCGTTTGGAGTCCGGCGAGCATTGCGCATCGACCTCCAACCGTAACTTCGAAGGCCGTCAGGGCGCTGGTGGCCGTACGCACCTGGTGAGCCCGGCAATGGCCGCCGCCGCCGCTGTCAACGGCCGTTTCGTCGACGTCCGTGAATTGATCTGAAGGAGCGCAGCATGAAAGCTTTTACCCAGCACACTGGTCTTGTCGCGCCTTTGGATCGTGCCAACGTCGACACCGACCAGATCATTCCCAAGCAGTTCTTGAAGTCGATCAAGCGCACCGGTTTCGGTCCGAACCTGTTCGATGAGTGGCGTTACCTGGATGTCGGGCAACCGTATCAGGACAATTCCAAGCGTCCGCTGAACAAGGATTTCGTGCTCAACGCCGAGCGTTATCAAGGTGCCAGCGTGTTGCTCGCCCGGGAAAACTTCGGCTGCGGTTCGAGCCGCGAGCACGCGCCGTGGGCCCTGGAAGAGTACGGTTTCCGCAGCATCATCGCGCCGAGCTACGCCGACATCTTCTTCAACAACAGCTTCAAGAACGGCTTGCTGCCGATCATCCTGAGCGACGCTGAAGTCGACGAGTTGTTTGCGCAAGTGGAAGCCAATCCGGGCTACCAGTTGCAGATCGACTTGCAGGCCCAGACCGTGACCCGTCCTGACGGCAAGGTCCTGAGCTTCGAAATCGATGCTTTCCGCAAACACTGCCTGCTCAACGGCCTGGACGATATCGGCCTGACCTTGCAGGACGGCGATGCGATTGCCGCGTTCGAAGCCAGGCACCGCGCGAGCCAGCCGTGGTTGTTTCGCGACGCGTGATTTTGCGTAAGGCGTAATAAAGCCATCGCGAGCAGCCGAGCGTCGGCCGGCTGCTCCCACACTGGATTTGCGGTGTTCACAGAACCCCTGTGGGAGCGAGCCTGCTCGCGATGAGGCCCCAATAAACACCACAAGACTCACCCCTTAAGGACGTCACCATGACCAGCACTGCCCAGCACAGCGACGTAGTACAAAAGCAATTCGGTGAACAGGCTGCCGCCTACCTGAGCAGCGCTGTACATGCCCAGGGCACCGAATTCGCGCTGCTACAGGCCGAGCTGGCAGGTCGCGGTGATGCACGAGTGCTGGACCTGGGTTGCGGCGCCGGTCATGTGAGTTTTCATGTGGCTGCGCTGGTCAAGGAAGTGGTCGCCTACGACTTGTCGCAGCAGATGCTCGACGTGGTAGCTGGCGCTGCGGTTGATCGTGGTCTGAACAATGTGACCACCGTGCTCGGTGCGGCGGAGCGCCTGCCGTTTGCCGAGGGTGAATTTGATTTCGTCTTCAGCCGTTATTCGGCGCACCATTGGAGCGACCTCGGCGTGGCCCTGCGCGAAGTGCGCCGAGTGCTCAAGCCGGGTGGGGTAGCAGTATTTATTGATGTCTTGTCGCCGGGCAGTCCGTTGTTCGACACTTACCTGCAAAGTGTCGAGGTGCTGCGCGACACCAGCCACGTGCGTGATTATTCCGCCGGGGAGTGGTTGCGCCAGGTCAGCGAGGCGGGGTTGCATACCCGTAGCACCACGCGCCAGCGGCTGCGCCTGGAGTACAACTCCTGGGTCGAGCGCATGCGTACACCCCAGGCGTTGCGCGTGGCGATCCGCGAGTTGCAGCAGGCGATGGGCAATGAAGTTCGCGAGTATTTCGAGATTGAAGCCGATGGTTCGTTCAGCACCGATGTACTGGTGCTGATGGCTGAACGATAAGCGCCAAGCGCTGGAATTTTTCCGGGCGCGCCCATGAGCGCGCCGACTGATGACATGAGGAACGCATGAGCAAGCAGATTCTGATTCTCCCAGGTGACGGTATTGGCCCGGAAATCATGACCGAAGCGGTCAAGGTGCTGGAACTGGCCAACGACAAGTTCGCACTGGATTTCGAGCTGAGCCACGACGTGATCGGCGGCGCCGCCATCGACAAGCACGGCGTGCCGTTGGCCGACGAAACCCTGGCCCGTGCGCGCGCTGCCGATGCGGTGCTGCTGGGTGCGGTGGGCGGTCCGAAATGGGACGCCATCGAGCGTGACATTCGTCCAGAACGCGGTTTGTTGAAGATTCGTGCGCAGTTGGGCCTGTTCGGCAACCTGCGCCCGGCAATTCTTTACCCGCAACTGGCTGAAGCATCGAGCCTGAAAGCTGAAATCGTCGCGGGCCTGGATATACTGATCGTCCGTGAACTGACCGGCGGTATCTACTTCGGCGCGCCACGTGGTGTGCGCGAGTTGGAGAATGGTGAGCGTCAGGCGTACGACACCCTGCCATACAGCGAAAGCGAGATCCGCCGGATCGCCCGCGTCGGTTTCGACATGGCGCGCGTACGCGGCAAGAAACTCTGCTCGGTCGACAAGGCCAACGTTCTGGCGTCCAGCCAGCTGTGGCGCGAAATCGTCGAGCAAGTGGCCAAGGATTACCCGGATGTCGAACTGAGCCACATGTACGTCGACAACGCCGCCATGCAGCTGGTGCGTGCACCGAAGCAGTTCGACGTGATCGTCACCGACAACCTGTTCGGCGATATCCTGTCCGACGAAGCCTCGATGCTCACCGGTTCCATCGGCATGTTGCCGTCGGCCTCGCTGGATGCCAACAATAAAGGCATGTACGAACCGTGCCACGGTTCGGCGCCGGACATCGCAGGCAAAGGCATCGCCAACCCGTTGGCGACGATTCTGTCGGTGTCGATGATGCTGCGTTACAGCTTCAATCAGGTGGTGGCCGCGGACGCTATCGAAAAGGCCGTCAGCCTGGTGTTGGACCAAGGGCTGCGCACAGGGGACATCTGGTCGCCGGGTTGCGCGAAAGTAGGTACGCAGGAAATGGGCGACGCAGTAGTCGCAGCGCTGCGGAATCTGTAATCTCTCTGGCCCCGCTTGCCGCTGATGTCGGCAAGCGAGCCCACTTTTTGTAAAAGGTGTAGTTGCGATGAAACGTGTAGGTCTGATCGGTTGGCGCGGTATGGTCGGTTCCGTGCTCATGCAGCGGATGTTGGAAGAGCAGGATTTCGATCTTATTGAGCCGGTGTTTTTCACCACTTCCAATGTCGGTGGCCAAGGCCCGTCCGTGGGTAAGGATATTGCTCCGCTCAAGGACGCTTACAGCATTGAAGAGCTGAAAACCCTCGACGTGATTCTGACCTGCCAGGGTGGCGACTACACCAGCGAAGTCTTCCCGAAACTGCGCGAAGCCGGCTGGCAGGGTTACTGGATCGACGCCGCTTCCAGCCTGCGCATGCAGGATGACGCGGTGATCGTTCTGGACCCGGTGAACCGCAAGGTCATCGACCAGCAGCTCGACGCGGGCACCAAGAACTACATCGGCGGCAACTGCACCGTCAGCCTGATGCTGATGGGCCTGGGCGGTCTGTTCGAAGCCGGTCTGGTGGAGTGGATGAGCGCCATGACCTATCAGGCGGCCTCCGGCGGCGGCGCGCAGCACATGCGTGAACTGATCAAGCAAATGGGTGTGACCCACGCCGCTGTCGCCGATCAACTGGCCGATCCGGCCAGCGCCATCCTCGACATCGACCGTCGCGTCGCCGAAGCCATGCGCAGCGACGCGTACCCGACCGAAAACTTCGGCGTGCCATTGGCCGGCAGCCTGATCCCGTGGATCGACAAGGAACTGCCGAACGGTCAGAGCCGCGAAGAGTGGAAGGCCCAGGCCGAGACCAACAAGATCCTCGGTCGCTTCAAGAGCCCGATCCCGGTGGATGGCATCTGCGTGCGCATCGGCGCCATGCGCTGCCACAGCCAGGCGCTGACCATCAAGCTGAACAAAGATGTGCCGATCGCCGATATCGAAGGGCTGATCAGCCAGCACAACCCGTGGGTCAAGCTGGTGCCGAACCAGCGCGAAATCAGTATGCAGGAGCTGAGCCCGACCAAGGTCACCGGCACCCTGAACGTACCGGTTGGCCGTCTGCGCAAGCTGAACATGGGTTCGCAGTTCGTCGGTGCTTTCACCGTTGGCGACCAGCTGCTGTGGGGCGCGGCCGAACCGCTGCGTCGCATGCTGCGGATTCTGCTGGAGCGTTGATTCGCTAACGCAATGAAATAACCCGCGCCTTGAAAGGGGTGCGGGTTTTTTATTTTGGGGCCGATCAGTTCCCGTAGCAGCTGCCGAAGGCTGCGTTCGGCTGCGCAGCAGTCGTAAAATCTGAGTGCGCAGTTCTCCAGAATGATCGGCGCGATCGCATAGGCGAGGACTTTGTCCTCGAACGCAGGCTTCGCCAGCTGCTACAGGTATCGTCTATCAATTGCCTGCATTCAATGCGCCCGGTAAAGTGCCGCTCCCCCCGTTTCGCCTGAGGTAGAACCATGAACCAGTCCTTTGATATCGCCGTCGTCGGCGCCACCGGTACTGTCGGCGAAACACTCGTCCAGATTCTTGAAGAGCGCGACTTCCCGGTTGCCAACCTGCACCTGCTGGCCAGCAGTGAATCGGCAGGGCATTCGGTGCCGTTTCGCGGCAAGAATGTACGGGTGCGGGAAGTCGACGAGTTTGATTTCAGCAAGGTCCAGCTGGTGTTCTTCGCCGCCGGCCCAGCAGTCACCCTGAGTTTTGCGCCGCGTGCCACGGCCGCCGGTTGCGCGTTGATCGATTTGTCTGGCGCCTTGCCAGCGGAGCAAGCACCGCAGGTGGTGCCGGAAGCCAACAGCCAAGTGTTGGCCGGCTTGAAAAAGCCGTTTCAGGTGAGCAGCCCAAGTGCATCGGCGACCACCCTGGCCGTGGTGCTGGCGCCATTGCGCGAATTGCTCGACCTGCAGCGAGTGACCGTCACTGCCAGCCTGGCCGTTTCCGCCCAAGGCCGCGAAGCAGTCAGCGAGCTGGCCCGGCAGACGGCAGAGCTGCTGAATGTTCGCCCGCTGGAGCCGCGATTCTTTGATCGGCAAATGGCCTTCAACTTGCTGGCGCAAGTCGGCACGCCGGATGCTCAGGGCCATACGCTGCTGGAAAAGCGCCTGGTTCGAGAGCTGCGCGAGGTCATGGCGCAGCCTTTATTAAAGATTTCTGTCACTTGCATTCAAGCCCCGGTGTTTTTCGGCGATAGCTTTAGCGTGACCTTGCAGTCAGCCAAGGCTGTCGACCTGGCGGCGGTGAATGCTGCGCTCGAGGCGGCGCCGGGTGTCGAGCTGGTCGAGGCGGGCGATTACCCGACACCGGTCGGCGATGCGGTAGGGCAGGATGTGGTCTACGTTGGTCGGGTTCGCAGTGGTATCGACGATCCGGCGGAACTTAACGTGTGGCTGACGTCAGATAACGTACGCAAAGGCGCTGCACTCAACGCCGTGCAGGTGGCTGAGTTGTTGATAAAAGACCTTGTGTAAAAGATACTTGGCAACAATTTGCAAATTGATTCTAGTCGTACAGGCCGCAAGGCCTGAATGCTGGAGGCGAGCCGCCATCAGGGGCTTCCAAGGGCATCAGTGAAATAAGCGCGCGCAGAGACTCTTCGAGGCTGCGCGCAATGCCTTACGGCAGCGGTATCAACACCTTCTCGCTTGCCGAGGAAAGTTCAACAAAGGATGAGGCTATGGTTCAAGTTCGCAAACTGGTGTTAGCAATAGCGGCCGCCTCGGCGCTGTCCTCCGGTATGGCGCATGCACTCGGGCTTGGGGAATTGACCCTGAAGTCGACCCTGAACCAGCCCCTGGTAGCAGAAATCGAGTTGCTCGACGTCAAGGATCTCACCGCTGCCGAAGTGGTGCCGAGCCTGGCATCGCCCGACGATTTCGCCAAGGCCGGGGTTGATCGCCAGGCGTTCCTCAACGACCTGACATTCACGCCAGTGCTCAATGCCAGCGGTAAAAGCATCCTGCGGGTGACTTCAAGTCAGCCACTCTCCGAGCCGATGGTGAAATTCCTGGTTCAGGTGATGTGGCCAAGCGGCCGACTGCTGCGCGACTACAGCGTACTGCTCGATCCGTCCAAATTCTCGCCGCAGACGGCTGACGCTGCTGCGCAATCCGCACCGGCTCAAGCGCCGGCGATCAATGCACCGGTGACTGGCGCGAGCAAGCCTAAGCAGCACGTCACGACGCCGCGCGACACCTTGTGGGAAATCGCCGCGAAGGCGCGCAATGGCGGCTCGATCCAGCAAACCATGCTGGCGATTCAGGCCCTGAACCCGGACGCCTTCATCGATGGCAACATCAACCGGCTGAAGACCGGTCAGGTCTTGCGCCTGCCGGACGCCACGCAAAGCACCAGCCTGCCGCAGCCTAAAGCCATTGCCGAAGTCGCTGCGCAGAACACGGCCTGGCGTCAGGGGCGTCGCTCGGTTCACCGGGTGCAGGCGCAACAGCTTGATGCAACCAAGCGCGGGCATGATGTGGTCGCGCCGCAGGGGACTGCCAAGGACCGCTTGAGTCTGGTCTCGGCCGAATCCGGCAAGAAAGGCGGCAAAGGTGCAGCGGGCGATAGCAAGGCCATCGGCAACAAGCTGGCGGTAGCCCAGGAAGGCCTCGATACGACTCGTCGTGACAATGCCGAGCTGAAAAGCCGCATAACTGACTTGCAGAGTCAGATGGACAAACTCCAGCGCTTGATCGAGCTGAAGAATAATCAATTGGCCAAGCTGGAGGCAGAAGGCTCGGGTGCAGGTGCTGGTGCTGCTAAACCTTCGGCGCCGATGTCGGCTGATCTGGTTGCCCAGCCGGCGGTGCCTGCACCCGCGGCAGCGCCAGAGGCAACGCCGGCCGCAGTGCCTGCCGAGACGCCGATTCAGGCAGCCCCGGCAGCGAGTGACGAGCAAAAGTACAACGAACTGCTGACCAATCCGATACTCCTGGGTCTGGTGGGTGGCGGTGCCGTGGTGGTGCTGTTGCTGCTGTTGTTGCTGGCGCGTCGGCGCAAGGCTCAGCAGGAAGCCGAGAAGCACAAGCGCATGGCGAAGGCGCTGGCTGAAGAGTCGGACTTGACGCAAGACCTCGATCTGCCGGAAAGCAGCTTCGAAGGCCTTGAGGTGCCGCCGCCAGCCGTCAAGCTTGCAACGGCTCCAGCTCCAGCTCCAGCTCCAGCCGTGGCGCCGGTGGTAGTGACACCGCCGATTGCTGCGCCGTTGGTCGCGCCGGCGGCCGAGCGTTCGGACGATGTACTGGCGCAAGCCCAGTCGCACATCAATGCCGGGCGTTTGAACCAGGCCGCCAGCCTGCTTGAAGACGGCATCAAGCAAGAGCCGCAACGCAGCGACCTGCGCTTGAAGCTGATGGAAGTCTACGGCCAGCAGGGCGATCGCAGTGCGTTCGTGGCGCAAGAGCGTCAGCTGGTGGCCAATGGCAAAAATCATGCTGACGTTGAACAATTGAAAAGCCGCTTTCCGGCGATGGTTGCCGTGGCAGCTGTTGGCGGCATCGCTGCCGCAGCGGTGGCTGCCGAACTGGATGCGCAGTACGTCAAGGACCTGCTGCACGAGGAGCCCAAGGCGCCGGAACCTGAAGTTGCACCGGCCGATGATGACTTCGACAGCGCCTTCGACCTGAGCCTGGATGATCTGGAAGCAGCGTCGCCAGCAGTTGTTACACCAGAGCCGGCGTTGGATCTGGACGCTTTTCCGCTCGATGACGAACTGAGCTTCGAATCTGTTCTGCAACAGCAGACCGAAGCCAAGGACAGCCTGGACGATCTGTCGGATTTCGACCTTGACCTGGGCGGCGACGTACCGGGATCGACCCTGTCCGACGACGAGTTCCTGCTCAACCTCGACGACGATCTGAAAGACCTGCCAGCGGTCGAATCGCCGGCAGTCACTGAAGCGGCGCTTGACGATCTGGAGTTGCCGGCCGATTTCGATTTGTCGCTGGCAGAGGAAGCCGACGCTCACGCCAAGCCTGAGCCGGACGACTTCATGTCCGAGCTGGACGACGTCAATGCCGAGCTGGATCGTTTGTCCGGTAGCCTGGAGCATCCGCCTATCGCCGAACCAAGCTTCACCGCTGAAGACGCGGCGGCGGGGATGGATATGGGTGAGCCCGATTTCGATTTCCTCTCGGGCACTGACGAAGTCGCGACCAAGCTGGACCTGGCGCAGGCTTACATTGACATGGGTGACAACGATGGCGCGCGGGACATCCTCGGTGAGGTCCTCAGCGAGGGTAATGACGGCCAGAAGAGCGAAGCCAAGGAAATGCTCGCGCGTATGGCCTGATTGACCGATAGCGCATAACAAAAACGGCAGCCCATCAAGGCTGCCGTTTTTGTTTCAGGCCAGCAAATCTTCGTAAAACGCACCGAACGGTCGGGTAGGGTGGGCCAGCTGGATTTCGAGAATCCACAGTCCCACATTCGGGCAGGCGTCAAAATTGCCCAGATCCCCTGCGCGATAGATTGCGTGGGGGAAGTCGCTGACCCTGTGACCCTTGATGTCCAGGTTCAATACCCAGCCCATCGCGGATGCCTGTTCTTCTGCGTAGCGATACAGCTCGGGGCCGGCAACCTGGTGGGTTCGCCAATAATCGTGGACCTGATCGAACAGGCTTTTGGCGGCTGCTGCGCAGGCCTGCATTTCAGGGTCGTTGCCGGTGGTGAACGTGGCGCCACAGTCGCCTTCGTGGCGATCCCATACAACACCGAGGTCGATGAAGAAAATATCGTTTTCACCCAGCACCGGATCGCCGCTCGAAGGCTGCTTGAAGGTTTTCAGGGTGTTCTCGCCGAAGCGGATCTTGGTCGGGTGCCAGATGCGGTCCATGCCCAGTTCGGTCAGTACTTCAAGCCCCATCTGCAGGGCTTCGGACTCCAGCATGCCGGGCTTTATCCGGCGAGCCATTTCTTCGATGGCCTCCCAGGTCTTGCGTTTGGCGTGGAGCATTCCCTCCAGGCTGTAGGCCAATCCAACGGCTTCCTTTTGTATGGCGCTCATGTGTCAGGTCTCGTCAGGCTTTTGGTTTTCGTTATATGTTTGTCTATATAGCGAAACTGCGACGGCGCATGCAAATGTCAAATCGCTTATCGGGGGGGGGCGAACAAAAAACACCATGAACATGGCGTCCCGGCCCTGCGGCCTTATAATGCACGCCTTTGCGTAGATCAGCAGGCTGTCATTCCTTGGCAAATATAGATAACCCGGCCGCCGAAATGGCGGCCGACGGCTTTTTCCGGATCGCGTTGGGCGTTGAATACAAAGGCTCGCGCTATCGCGGCTGGCAGCGTCAGGCGTCCGGTGTGGCCACCGTGCAGGAAATCCTCGAAACGGCGCTGTCGAAGGTCGCGGACTCGCCGGTGTCCTTGCACTGCGCGGGTCGCACCGACGCCGGCGTGCATGCCTGTGGCCAGGTGGTGCATTTCGATACGCAAGTCGACCGCTCGTTGAAGGCCTGGGTCATGGGCGCCAACATCAACTTGCCGCACGACATCAGCGTCAGTTGGGCCAAGGTCATGCCGGCGCATTTTCATGCGCGTTTCAAGGCGATTGCCCGGCGTTATCGGTATGTTATCTACAACGATCAGATCCGCCCGGCGCACCTCAACGAAGAGGTCACCTGGAATCACCGGCCGCTGGATGTCCAGCGCATGGCCGACGCGGCGCAGCATCTGATCGGTACCCACGACTTCAGCGCTTTTCGCGCCGGACAGTGCCAGGCCAAGTCGCCGATCAAGGAAATCCATCACCTGCGTGTCACCCGGCACGGCAAGATGATCGTGCTGGATATCCGCGCCAGTGCGTTCCTGCATCACATGGTGCGCAATATCGCCGGTGTGCTGATGACCATCGGTGCCGGTGAGCGTCCGGTGGAATGGGCCAAGGAAGTGCTGGAAAGCCGGGTCCGTCGTACCGGTGGCGTCACGGCCCATCCATTCGGGCTGTACCTGGTGCAGGTCGAATACCGTGACGAGTTCGAGTTGCCCGAGCGTTACATCGGTCCGCACTTCCTGACCGGCTTCTCGGAACTTGACGGCTGACGCCCTCGAATGCATTTGCTACCATCCGGGACTTTCCCGGATTTGCCCTGAGGTTCAAACGACATGTCAGCCGTTCGCAGCAAAATTTGTGGGATTACCCGCATTGAAGATGCGTTGGCAGCGGTTGAAGCCGGGGCGGACGCAATTGGTTTTGTGTTCTATGCCAAAAGCCCGCGAGCAGTGACGGTGCAACAGGCTCGGTCGATCATCGCCGCGTTGCCACCATTCGTGACCACGGTGGGCTTGTTCGTCAACGCCAGCCGCTGCGAACTCGGTGAGATTCTCGACGCGGTGCCGCTGGACCTGTTGCAGTTCCACGGCGACGAAACCCCGGCCGATTGCGAGGGTTACCATCGGCCGTACATCAAGGCATTGCGGGTCAAGGCGGGCGACGACATCGCTGCCAGTTGCAATCTTTACGCTAAAGCCAGCGGCATTCTGCTCGATACCTATGTCGAAGGTGTTCCCGGTGGAACCGGCGAGGCCTTTGACTGGTCATTGATACCGCAAGGTTTGAGCAAGCCGATCATCCTTGCAGGCGGGCTGTCGGCGGCCAATGTGGTCGAGGCCATTGCCCGGGTTCACCCGTACGCGGTGGACGTCAGCGGTGGGGTGGAGCAGAGCAAGGGCATCAAGGATCACGCGAAGATTCGCGCGTTTATACAGGCAGTACGCACTAGCGTGTAGTCGATGTGACGGCTGGCAGTCTGCCGCCGTCCATTGCACTGTTACGAAACAGGTGTACTGCATAAGGCAGGCATGGCTGAGGGTTGTTGGGTTGTACGAAGGTCAGTCTTGCTGACCCGGCTATCCACCGATCATCGCCGCACACATGAATTTAGCTCAAGGGCATACGCGGGGCTGCGAACCAGAGCGTTCGAGCCGCCGGTACTGGAGAAAGAAAGCATGAGCAACTGGTTAGTAGACAAACTGATCCCTTCGATCATGCGTTCCGAGGTGAAGAAAAGCTCGGTGCCTGAAGGCCTGTGGCACAAGTGCCCGTCCTGCGAGGCGGTGTTGTATCGTCCAGAGCTGGAAAAGACCCTGGATGTTTGCCCCAAGTGCAACCACCACATGCGCATCGGCGCACGTGCGCGGATCGACATCTTCCTGGACGCCGAAGGCCGTGCCGAACTGGGCGCTGACCTGGAGCCGGTTGACCGTCTGAAATTCCGCGACGGCAAGAAGTACAAGGATCGCCTGACTGCTGCGCAGAAGCAGACCGGCGAAAAAGACGCACTGATCTCCATGAGCGGTACCCTGCTGGGCATGCCGGTTGTGGTGTCGGCGTTCGAATTCTCCTTCATGGGCGGTTCGATGGGCGCGATCGTCGGCGAGCGCTTCGTGCGTGCGGCCAACTACGCGCTGGAAAACCGTTGCCCGATGATCTGCTTCGCCGCTTCCGGTGGTGCGCGGATGCAGGAAGCGCTGATCTCGCTGATGCAAATGGCCAAGACCTCCGCGGTACTGGCGCGTCTGCGCGAAGAAGGCATTCCGTTCATCTCCGTGCTGACCGACCCGGTCTACGGCGGTGTTTCCGCCAGCCTGGCGATGCTCGGCGACGTGATTGTCGGCGAGCCAAAAGCCCTGATCGGCTTCGCCGGTCCGCGCGTTATCGAGCAGACCGTGCGTGAAAAACTGCCGGAAGGCTTCCAGCGCAGCGAATTCCTGCTGGAGCACGGCGCAATCGACATGATCATTGCGCGTCAGGAGCTGCGTCCGCGCCTGGGTAACCTGCTGGCACAACTGATGGGCCTGCCGACGCCTGAGTTCGTGGCTGCGCCCGTCGAGCCGATCGTGGTTCCGCCGGTGCCTGCAAACCTATGACCGAACGTACCCTTGGCGACTGGCTCGCCTACCTTGAGCAGTTGCATCCGTCAGCCATCGACATGGGGCTTGCGCGTTCGCAAGAGGTAGCCTCCCGGATGGGATTGGGCAAGCCGGCGCCTCGGGTGATCACGGTCACCGGCACCAACGGCAAGGGATCTACCTGTGCGTTCGTGGCGTCATTGCTGCGGGCGCAAGGGCTCAACGTCGGTGTCTACAATTCTCCGCACCTGCTGCGTTACAACGAGCGGGTGCAGATCAATGGCGTCGAAGCCACTGATGCGCAGTTGTGCGAAGCCTTTGCGGCAATCGACGCAGGGCGCGGTGAAATTTCCCTGACGTACTTCGAGGTGGGTACTCTGGCGGCGTTCTGGCTGTTTCAGCGTGCTGATCTGGATGCGGTGGTGCTGGAAGTCGGCCTCGGCGGACGCCTGGATACCGTCAATCTGGTGGATGCCGACGTCGCGCTGGTCACCAGCATTGGTGTTGATCACGCCGATTATCTCGGCAATACCCGTGAATCCGTTGCCTTCGAAAAGGCTGGCATTTTCCGTCAGGGCGCACCTGCGTTCTGTGGTGACCTCAATCCGCCTCAACCCCTGCTGGATAAAGTGCGCGAGCTCGATTGCCCGTTCTTCCTGCGGGGTCGTGATTTTGATTTGGGCATTACCGAGCAGAACTGGCAGTGGCGGGGTGTCGATCCGCAAGGGCGTGCGATAGAGCTGCATGACTTGCCGCTGCTTGATCTGCCGATGGAAAACGCCGCGCTGGCGTTGCAGGCTTATGCGCTGCTGGGTTTGCCATGGCAGGCCGAGCAAATTGTCGCTGCATTGAAGGCGACGACAGTGGTCGGGCGTCTGGATCGCCGCCAGTTCAACTGGCACGGCAAGCGCCTGAGCCTGATGCTGGATGTGGGGCATAACCCGCATGCGGCCGAGTATCTGGCTCAGCGTTTGGCTCGCCGGCCAATAGCCGGTCGACGGTTGGCGGTATTTGGCTTGTTGGCTGACAAGGATCTCGATGGAGTTGTCGGCGAATTGAGTGGTAGTGTCCAGCATTGGGCTGTCGCCCCGCTCGATTCTGCACGCGCGCGTCCGGTTGCGGATTTGCAGGCTGCGTTGCAGAACCTTGGGGCGTCGGTAGCATCCTATGCAAGTGTCGCGGATGCCCTGGAAGGGCAGTGCGAACTGGCAACGGCGGAAGATGAAATTCTGCTGTTCGGATCATTTTATTGTGTTGCCGAAGCCCTCGAATGGTTGGCTCGGCGCTCCACGGAGGAAGCTGCACATGGCTTTGCTGGATAACGCGTACAAGCAGCGAATGGTTGGGGCCCTGGTTCTGGTGGCATTGGCGGTGATTTTCTTGCCAATGCTGTTTTCCCGGGAAGATGAGCAGCGTCAGGTGGTGGTTCATGCCCCGGCTGCACCTCAAGCCCCGGCAATGCCGCAGGTACAGATCGAGCCCGTGGTGGTGCCGGAGCCGCAAGCGTTGCCGCAGGAGCCGGTTCCAGGTGATGACGAGATTGCTGCCGAGAAAGCCCCTTCCAGGCCGGTTGCCCCCAGTGCTCCTGTCGCACCAGCCCCGGTTGCCGCCAAACCGGTAGCGCCGGCTCCTGCCGCCAAGCCAGCACCGGCACCGACTCCAGCGCCGGCGCAACCGATCGCTGCGGCGCCGAGCAAGCCTGATACCAGTCAGAGTCGCGTCGATGCCAATGGCCTGTCGGTCAGTTGGTCGGTGCAGTTGGCCAGCCTGTCGAGTCGTGAAAGCGCCGAAAGCTTGCAGAAAACCCTGCGCAGCCAGGGTTACAACGCCTACATCCGTACCGCCGATGGCAAGAATCGGGTGTTTGTCGGGCCGTTGATCGAGCGTGCAGAGGCTGATCGCCTGCGTGACCTGCTGGGGCGGCAGCAGAACCTCAAGGGTTTTGTCGTTCGCTTCCAGCCTGAACGCGGCTAACGCTAACTGACTGATTTCAAATGCACTTGCAATCGCAGCTTACCGACAGCCATAGGCTCTGCTAAAATGCGCCGCCTTATCCGTCTGTAGGCTGCACTGTGCCATTTACCTGGGTTGACTGGGCGATCGTCGCGATCGTCGCCATCTCCGCTTTGATCAGTTTGAGCCGCGGCTTCGTCAAGGAAGCCTTATCGCTGCTGACCTGGATCATCGCAGGAGCTGTTGCCTGGATGTTCGGTGGCTCACTGTCCGAGTACCTCACCGGATACATCGAAACACCGTCGGCTCGCGTGATCGCGGGCTGTGCCATCATTTTTGTCGCCACCTTAATAGTGGGCGCAATGATCAATTACCTTATCAGCGAACTGGTTCGCGTCACCGGCCTGTCCGGGACCGACCGTTTTCTTGGCATGGCCTTCGGTGCGGCGCGTGGCGCGCTGCTGGTGGTCACCGCCGTCGGGCTCTTGAGTCTGGGCCCGGTACAGCAGGATAAGTGGTGGCAGGAGTCAAGGCTCGTGCCACAATTTCTATTGGTTGCAGACTGGTCCAAAAACCTCATATTAGGGTGGAGCAGTCAGTGGCTGGCCAGCGGTATCAGCGTACCCGCTGACATACCGTTCAAGGAGCACCTCTTGCCGACGGCCAAAACGCCGCAGTGAGATGTGTTCAGTTCAGTTTCATTAAGTAGGGGTTGCGTCGCATGTGTGGCATCGTCGGTATCGTCGGTAAGTCGAACGTCAATCAGGCGCTGTATGACGCGCTAACCGTCCTCCAGCACCGCGGCCAGGACGCTGCCGGTATCGTGACCAGCCATGATGGCCGGTTATTCCTGCGCAAGGACAACGGTCTGGTTCGTGACGTGTTTCATCAGCGTCACATGCAGCGCCTGGTCGGTCACATGGGCATTGGCCATGTGCGTTATCCGACTGCAGGCAGCTCGACTTCGGCCGAAGCTCAGCCGTTTTACGTCAACTCGCCGTATGGCATCACCCTGGCGCACAACGGTAACCTGACCAACGTTGAACAGCTGGCCAAGGAGATTTACGAATCTGACCTGCGCCACGTCAACACCAACTCCGATTCGGAAGTGCTGCTCAACGTGTTCGCTCACGAACTGGCCCAGCGCGGCAAGTTGCAGCCAACCGAAGAAGACGTGTTCGCGGCCGTCACTGACGTGCACAACCGTTGCGTGGGTGGTTACGCGGTCGTGGCCATGGTGACCGGTTACGGCATCGTCGGTTTCCGTGACCCGCACGGCATCCGCCCGATCGTTTTCGGCCAGCGTCATACCGACGAAGGCGTCGAATACATGATCGCCTCCGAAAGCGTTTCCCTGGACGTGCTCGGTTTCACCCTGATTCGCGACCTCGCGCCGGGCGAAGCGGTCTACATCACTGAAGACGGCAAGCTGCACACCCGTCAGTGCGCGACCAACCCATCGCTGACTCCATGCATCTTCGAGCACGTCTACCTGGCGCGTCCGGATTCGATCATCGACGGCGTTTCGGTTTACAAGGCTCGCCTGCGCATGGGTGAAAAGCTGGCCGAGAAGATCCTGCGCGAGCGTCCGGAACACGACATCGACGTGGTCATCCCGATTCCGGATACCAGCCGCACTGCAGCGCTGGAGCTGGCGAACCATCTGGGCGTGAAGTTCCGCGAAGGCTTCGTGAAGAACCGCTACATCGGCCGGACCTTCATCATGCCGGGCCAGGCTGCACGGAAAAAATCCGTACGCCAGAAGCTCAACGCCATCGAGCTGGAATTCCGCGGCAAGAATGTGATGCTGGTGGACGACTCGATCGTTCGCGGCACCACCTGCAAGCAGATCATCCAGATGGCTCGCGAAGCCGGCGCCAAAAACGTCTACTTCTGCTCGGCTGCGCCGGCTGTGCGTTACCCGAACGTATACGGCATCGACATGCCAAGCGCCCACGAGCTGATCGCCCACAATCGTACGACTCAGGACGTGGCTGATCTGATCGGCGCTGACTGGCTCATCTATCAGGACCTGCCGGACTTGATCGAAGCAGTCGGTGGCGGCAAGATCAAGATCGAGAATTTCGATTGTGCGGTGTTCGACGGCAAGTACGTCACCGGCGACGTCGACGAGGCTTACCTGAACAAGATCGAGCAGGCACGTAACGATGCCTCCAAGGTCAAGACGCAGGCAGTCAGTGCGATCATCGATCTGTACAACAACTGAGTTTCTACCGGCCCTGAGGGGCCGGTTTTGTATCTACCCATAAAGAACAAGGCAAGGAGTGACAGCATGAGTCAGGAGTGGGATGCCGGTCGGCTGGACAGCGACCTCGATGGCGTAGCGTTCGATACCCTGGCCGTACGCGCCGGTCAGCACCGTACGCCGGAAGGCGAACACGGTGATCCGATGTTCTTCACTTCAAGCTACGTGTTCCGTACCGCTGCCGATGCGGCGGCACGCTTCGCTGGCGAAGTACCGGGCAACGTTTACTCGCGCTACACCAACCCGACCGTTCGCTCGTTCGAAGAGCGGATTGCCGCTCTCGAGGGTGCCGAGCAGGCCGTGGCAACGGCCACCGGCATGGCCGCGATCCTTGCGGTGGTGATGAGCCTGTGCAGTGCTGGCGATCATGTGCTGGTCTCGCGCAGCGTGTTCGGCTCGACCATCAGCCTGTTCGAAAAGTACTTCAAGCGTTTTGGCATCGAAGTCGATTACGTACCCCTGGCGGAGCTTTCCGGCTGGGATGCGGCGATCAAGGCCAACACCAAATTGCTGTTCGTCGAATCACCGTCCAATCCGCTGGCTGAGCTGGTGGATATTGCTGCGTTGTCGAAAATCGCTCACGCCAAGGGCGCGATGCTGGTGGTCGACAACTGCTTCTGCACGCCAGCCTTGCAGCAACCGCTGAAGCTCGGCGCGGACGTGGTCGTGCATTCGGCTACCAAGTTCATCGACGGCCAGGGCCGTTGCATGGGCGGCGTAGTGGCTGGTCGCAGTGAGCAGATGAAAGAAGTCGTCGGCTTCCTGCGTACCGCCGGGCCGACCTTGAGCCCGTTCAACGCCTGGATCTTCCTCAAGGGGCTGGAAACGTTGAGCCTGCGCATGAAGGCGCACTGCGCCAATGCCCAGCAACTGGCCGAGTGGCTGGAGCAGCAGGACGGCATTGAGAAAGTCCATTACGCCGGCCTCAAGAGCCACCCGCAGCATGAGTTGGCTCAGCGCCAGCAGAAGGGTTTTGGCGCCGTGGTGAGTTTCGAGGTCAAGGGTGGCAAAGACGGCGCCTGGCGCTTTATCGATGCCACGCGTTTGATTTCGATCACTGCCAACCTCGGTGACAGCAAGACCACCATTACCCATCCGAGCACCACCTCTCACGGTCGCCTGGCGCCGCAAGAGCGTGAGGCGGCGGGGATTCGCGACAGCTTGATCCGCATTGCGGTCGGCCTCGAAGACGTAGCTGACCTGCAAGCGGATCTGGCGCGCGGGCTGGCTGCCTTGTGATCGAGTTGTCCACGCCTGCAAGTGGCACTAATGGCCGGGTTGCACTGGTCACCGGTGCTGCGCGCGGCATCGGTCTGGGGATTTCCGCCTGGCTGGTCAGCGAAGGCTGGCAGGTGGTGCTGACCGATCTGGACCGGGTGCGTGGCTCAAAGGTTGCCAGGGTGCTGGGTGACAACGCCTGCTTTATCGGCATGGACGTGGCCGATGAACAGCAGGTGGCTCAGGGCGTCGCCGAGGTGCTTGGGCAGTTCGGTCGCATCGATGCGCTGGTGTGCAATGCGGCCGTCGCCGATCCGCACAACATCACGCTGGAAAGCCTCGATCTGGCGTACTGGAATCGTGTGCTGGCGGTGAACCTCGGCGGGCCCATGTTGCTGGCCAAGCACTGTGCGCCTTATCTGCGTGCTCACAGCGGCGCCATCGTCAATCTGGCCTCGACCCGAGCGGCGCAGTCGGAGCCGGATACCGAGGCTTACGCGGCGAGCAAGGGTGGTTTGCTGGCATTGACTCACGCCTTGGCCATCAGCCTGGGGCCGGAGATTCGGGTCAATGCGGTCAGTCCCGGCTGGATCGATACGCGTGATCCGGCGGCGCGACGTGCCGAACCGCTGAGCGATGCAGATCATGCTCAGCATCCGGCGGGCAGGGTAGGGACGGTCGAGGATGTGGCGGCGATGGTGGCCTGGCTGCTGTCGAAGAATGCCGGGTTTGTCACGGGCCAGGAGTTTGTGGTCGACGGTGGCATGACCAAGAAAATGATTTATAGCGATTAATCGGAGTGCCGGGGCAGGGCTGGAGACGGCTTGAGGTTGGGGGTGTCACCGATTGGCGCCCGGGGAGATGACATGATTTTGTCTTTTTCAGAAAAACTTCAAGCAGGCTATTGACTTAGCTTCGGTATCTGCGTAAATTTCGCGGCCTCAGAGAAGCAAAGGGTGATTAGCTCAGCTGGGAGAGCGTCTGCCTTACAAGCAGAATGTCGGCGGTTCGATCCCGTCATCACCCACCACTTCTTGAGTCTTGCGAAAGCAGGAAGGAAGCTGTAAAAAGCCTCCACCGACGCGCAGCGGTAGTTCAGTCGGTTAGAATACCGGCCTGTCACGCCGGGGGTCGCGGGTTCGAGTCCCGTCCGCTGCGCCATATTTTCCAGATCGGGTTTTCCCGGTTTGAGATTGAAAAGCCTGCAAGCTCTTCAATCCGACAAAGGTTCACACAGACGCAAGTCTGAGCGATACGCAGCGGTAGTTCAGTCGGTTAGAATACCGGCCTGTCACGCCGGGGGTCGCGGGTTCGAGTCCCGTCCGCTGCGCCATATCTGCCTCAAGGCCCGCTGAACGCCTTGAAGCACGAAGAGAGCCACTGGCTACTTCGAATCGATAGCAAAAACCCTGGTCGAAAGACCGGGGTTTTTTGTTTCTGGAATTTGGAGTCCGGATGTTGGCTCCCGCCATGTCAAAGTGGTGCTCAATTGCTCTTTCATAAAAAAACCGCCTGTGCAGGCGGTTTTTTGTGGGCGCTATAAATCAGAAATCGAACTTGTCTCGCAGGCCGTAATACCACGCGCCTAGCGCCGCAAACGGTGTGCGCAACAACTGGCCGCCCGGGAAAGGGTAGTGTGGCAGGTCGGCAAAGGCATCAAAACGCTCTGCCTGGCCACGCAAGGCTTCCGCCAGGACTTTGCCTGCCAGGTGTGTGTAAGTCACGCCATGGCCGCTACAGCCCTGGGAGTAATAGATGTTGTCGCCCAGGCGTCCGACCTGCGGCAAGCGCGACAAGGTCAGCAGGAAGTTGCCGGTCCAGGCGTAGTCGATCTTCACATCCTTGAGTTGCGGGAAGGCCTTGAGCATCTTCGGTCGAATGATCGCTTCGATGTTGGCCGGATCCCGGGCGCCGTACACCACGCCGCCACCGAAGATCAGGCGCTTGTCACCAGAAAGGCGATAGTAGTCGAGCAAGTAGTTGCAGTCCTCGACGCAGTAATCCTGAGGCAGCAGGCTCTTTGCCAGCTCTTCACTCAAGGGTTCGGTGGTGATCACCTGGGTGCCGCACGGCATTGATTTGGCAGCCAGCTCTGGAACCAGATTGCCCAGATAGGCGTTGCCGGCGACGATGATGAATTTGGCCCTGACCTTGCCTTGAGGCGTATGCACCACCGGATTGGCGCCACGCTCCATGCGTACGGCAGGTGACTGTTCGTAAATCGTCCCGCCCAGCGACTCGACGGCCGCGGCTTCACCCAGGGCCAGGTTGAGCGGGTGGATGTGGCCGCCACTCATGTCGAGCATGCCGCCCACGTATTGGTCGCAGGCGACGACTTCGCGAATGCGGCGCTTGTCCAGGAGTTCCAGCTGAGTGTGGCCGTAGCGCTCCCATAGGCGCTTCTGCGACTCCAGATGGCCCATCTGCTTGCGGGTGATGGCGGCAAACACGCCGCCGTCTTTCAGGTCGCACTGGATCTGGTATCTGGCCACGCGGTCGCGAATGATCTTGCCGCCTTCGAAGGCCATCTGACCGAGCATTTGCGCTTGCTTGGGGCCGACGCTGCGTTCGATCACATCGATATCGCGGCTGTAGCTGTTAACGATCTGGCCACCGTTGCGACCCGAGGCGCCGAAGCCGACTTTGGCTGCCTCCAGGACCGTCACCCGAAACCCGTTCTCCAGCAGAAACAGTGCGCTGGACAGGCCGGTATAGCCTGCACCGATGATGCAGACATCGGTCTCTACATCATCCTGCTGCAATGGGCGCGACGGGGCGGCGTTGGCCGACGCGGCGTAATAGGATTCCGGGTAAGGGATGTGCGCCATCCGGCAACCTCTGTTTAATATATTTTACGAGTGCGCCGATCCTACCTGAGTTGAAAATCGACTGCCAGCTACCCCGAAAATCTTCTTTGCCGGACCAAAATTAAATATTTTGCATATTCATAGGGTTAGGTGAAAAAAAGGTGTTGACACCCCTCCGGAATTCCGTAGAATGCCGCCTCACAGCAGGCACGTAGCTCAGTTGGTTAGAGCACCACCTTGACATGGTGGGGGTCGTTGGTTCGAGTCCAATCGCGCCTACCAAACAAAATCCGCTCTGCTGGGCGGTCTAGAAGGGCTCACCGAAAGGTGAGCCCTTTTTTGTTGCCTGCGATTTTTCAAAACTTTTGCAAGCCACCACTGCGATACACCTTCAAGTCGGCATTGCCTTCGCAAATGGCTGAGTTCGAAGCCTTCAAGGGGGGGTAGCATAAGAGTCGCAAGCGAGGCGAATACACTGGATTGAAAAGGGCCTTATGGACGGTACCGGGGGTGGCAGCATGACCCAGGTTCAGCGTTTCACAATCAACACCGCGGGCCGCGACTTTGCCGTGGGTGATATTCACGGCCATTTCACCAGGCTTCAGGCAGCACTTGATGCTGTCGGCTTCAACCCCGCAACCGATCGTCTGTTCAGTGTTGGCGACATGGTCGACCGTGGCCCTGAATCTACCGAGGTTGATGTGTGGCTGGCCAAGCCGTGGTTCTTTGCCGTGCAGGGCAATCATGAGCAAATGGCGGTCGATGGCCATCGGCTCAGCCATAAAGGCCAGGCCAGTTACCTGCACATAATCAACGGTGGTACCTGGCTGTACGGTCTGTCCAGCGCTGAGCAGACCTTCTATGTCGATCTGTTCACCGAATTGCCTATCGCAATTGAAGTAATGACGCCCATGGGGCCGGTGGGAATCGTGCATGCCGATTGCCCGTTCGATGATTGGGCGCAAATGCTTGGCGCCCTTGAGCGGGAGCAAGGCTCGACGCGGCGTAGTGTTCAAACGATCTGCCAGTGGTCGCGTACGCGCATTACCACTGAAAACAACACGGGCGTCACTGGCATCAGGGCGGTGATCGTCGGCCACACGGTGGTCCTTCAGCCGACCGTGCTGGGCAACGTCTACCACATCGACACTGGCGGCTGGATGGGCGGCCATTTCACGCTGATTGATCTGGCTACTCTCAAGTGTGTGCCGACGGTCAATCCAGAAATGCGCGGCCGGTGAGAGGGTTACGGGGCTGAGGAGGTTGTGTACTCCAGATACAGTCTTTCGAGAGCCTCTTGGTATTTATCTCCTGTTAAAGACTTTTTCAGGGTTTCCACGACTTCGAGTGCTGAAGCTGCAGCCAGGGCTTCGTTATCTCCCCGGCTTGCAGCGCGCAGTCGTGCTGCTGCAATGATCGCATCTTCAGTCGTTTGCATGATGTTGCCCTCGAAGTGCATCGGTTTCACTGATGCCGGCAGTCCACAATTAATTTTACCCCCGAGATCTGCCATGACAACCGGGCGGCCTGACCGCGAGGCAATCGAGTGCACCTGCCGATCGGGATTGCTCTCACGCTAAAGATGGCTTTGGCCTGCGTATGCGACAATTCATCCGTCCACCAAGTCATGGAGCGTATACACATGGTGCAACTGCTTGCGATCTCAGGAAGTCTTCGCGCAGCCTCTTCAAACTCCGCGTTACTGCGTGCTGCCGAGAGGCTCAGTCCTGAAGGGATATCGATCAGGCACTACCAGGAGGTGGGTCAATTACCTCATTTCGATCCGGATCTGGCTGACGATCCTCCGCAGATCGTCGCAGAGTTGCGTGGGATTATTGCCGAGGCGGACGGCATTCTGATTTCGTGCCCTGAGTACGCTCGTGGAATTCCGGGGTCGTTCAAGAATGCACTGGATTGGCTCGTGGCCAGTCAGGACTTTCCCGGCAAGCCGGTAGCACTTTTCAACGCATCGCCGCGGGCGAGTCATGCTCAGGCGGCGCTAAGGCTGGTGCTGGAAACGATGTCCGCGGTTATTGTCGAGCCCGCCTCGATAACAGTCGACTTGCTGGCAAAAGGAATGGATGAGGCAGACATCGCAGCGAGCCCGCAGATCAGTCAGCAAGTCGTTTCGGCCTTGGGCGCATTCAAAAATCAAATTGAGGGTGGTCTTTCTGGCACTGTTCCTGTCTGAGCCCGAATGTTTTTGGCCGATTGCCGATACTCGGAATGACAGCCTGTCGGTATCGACCTGAGGTTGTTGGGGCGGTGTGCGCCAACTGCCAACTCAAGTGCGGCATGTGCGTGGTTCGGGCGTAAAATAGCTGGGCTACCTCATCAAAAGGAGCCGCATATGAACTCCGACCAAATGAACAGACGTACGGCTGGAGAAAGGGTCGTTTGGGATCAGTATTTTTGTGCTGCGCTGATAGCCGAAAGCAATCTCACGGCGCCGACGATAGGGGGGTCGAAGTCGAGTCACGATGAGTGGCAGAGTCTATTGGTCGACAGGGCCAGGATTCTTGCTGACAAGATGATGGAACACCGGCAATAAACTGAGCCCAGCCATCGTGCTGGGCTCTTCACATGTGTCGGGTAACGAGCATTGCGCAGGCGAAAAAAAACCCGCAGGTGGGCGGGCTTTTGATCGATAGGGGCGTTGATCCTTCAACTGACGCAAGTGTGCTCTGCGGCTCAAGCCCAATCAACTGAATGGCGACGAAACGCAGTAATAAAAAAGCGGCATCGAGGCGTTGGCCGTGAGTATAGGTAAAGCGCGTCGAGTTTCTGTAGGAGTCGAAGTCTTACAGGCTGCTGATGAACGCGTTAATGCTTTTTGTGGCGTTATGAGGCGCTGCCTGAAGTGCGCAATGTGGAGCGTCCAGGTCGGTTATCCGTATATCCGGTTTTAGCTGCGAGATCAGCGCAGAGGCTGTCGCAAGTACCAGTCGATCATGAGTTGCGCGCAAGTAAAGGGTTGGAACGCTGACACACGAGAGCTCTTTTGCCACGTCAATAGTCAGGACGGCGCGCAACCGTGTACGCATCACCGAAGGTGAAACCAGCGATATCGCCCGATGCAATGAGCGGCGTAGCGCAGGGGTGGAAAAATGGCCCAGTAATAGTGCGCTGATCAAGCCGATAGGCACGTAGTGCAGTGGCAGGATATCCAGCAGAAAACTCAAGCCACGTAGTCGCGGTCGCGGGTTGCGTACAAACGTGCTGCACAATACGAGCCCTTTGAGTTGAGAGGGTTGCCGCGCTGCCAGTGAAATGGCAATCGGCCCCGAGAACGATTCGCCAAGCAAGACAAAAGGGCTGTCGGTTGGCAATGTCTTGAGCACGATTGACTGCAGCTCGACATAACTCAAGGGCTGGTCGTTGGGGTAACTCACGACGAGCGTGTTGAATTGCCCTTCCAGTGCCGAGAGTAAAGGTTCGAACAGTTCGCCTGTGCCATCCATCCCCGGGAGGAGAACCAGTGTGAGTGTTCCTGATGAATTCATCCCTGATGAGTTCATGCTCCGTTATCCCTGTATTGAGTGTGTGCATTCTCACCGATATTCACGTGTCCCCGATTTAAAAATTGCAGGTTTTCCTTGGGGAGTTCCGAGGTGCGTGCCTGCGAAGCCAGGCGTTTTGGGCTACTACTGACAGGCTGATTATTTTTCGTCTTGAAGGGGGGCAATTCGATGCTGGTTCACTGGTTTCTCGCCGCGGTCCATCTCTTGGCTTATGGCCTGGCGCTCTGGGGTGTTCTGACGCGTGGCATGGCTTTTCGTCGAGTGGATGCGGAGGGTGCGGGGGCTCGTAGTGTTTTGCTGGCAGATAACGTTTGGGGCGTCTGCGCATTGATTCTTCTGGTTACTGGCGGGATCCGTGCCTTTGGCGGGTACGAAAAGGGCGCGGACTACTACCTGCATCAACCGCTGTTCCATCTGAAAATGACGTTGTTCGTCATCATCCTGCTGCTTGAGATTGCACCGATGATGGCGTTGATCAAATGGCGGATCGCTTTGAGTCGAGGTACGCCGGTTGATGTCGGGCGGGTCCGTCTCTTTGCGCGGATCAGTCATATCGAGGCACTGTTGATTATCCTGATGGTCGTGGCCGCGACAGGCATGGCGCGAGGTGTGACGTTTGGATAGTCGGCTAGCGTTGCGCTATGACTTGGTGTGTCCAGGCCGGCTGTGAGGTTTTCACCGGGCTGAATCCGAATCGTCTGACAGTAAGGCTCATGGCGATGTCGTTAGTATCGGTATCACCGGCGTGTTGTTGCTGCGCCGTTGTCATGGAGAAGGCAGGGGTAGGCGCGCAGAATCTTTAGCCAGCCGTTGTCGTGAGAGAAAGGGCTGGCTACTGATTGCTGACGGGCTCAGGGGGTTTCGCGCTTGTCCGGCGCAGTAAGGCCTGCCTGGATACGTTGGTAGATTTCTTCGCGATGCACCGCAACGTCTTTCGGGGCATTAATGCCGATTCTGACCTGCTGGCCGCTAACGCCCAGAATGGTGATGGTGATGTCATCACCGATGTTTATGCTTTCACCGACTTTGCGGGTGAGTATCAGCATGATCTTCTCCTTGATAGCTTTGTAGGGCACCTGACTCAGACAATGCAGATGTCGGTAGTACCTATAGATTAGTGCGAAGTGTCACGGTTTGGGTGCCTCTTTCTGACGTGCAGACGCTGCATTAATTCCCAAGGTGCGACTATACAGAGGCGAGAAACATCATTCTCGTTGTTTTGAGGCCTGTTTACCGGGTAGCGAAGCATTTTCGGGTGATAAAATCCCGGCTTTTGGCATTCAGAGGGGAAGATTGTGCGCAAAATGGCGTTGGTGGTCGCGGTATTGGTATTGGCCGGATGTGGTCAGGAAAAGGCCGGGGAGTCGAAAAAACCTCAGGCGCCGGTCGTTTCTGCACCCGCTGTGGCGGCTGCCCCGCAATGGGATGTTCTGGTTCAGGGCGAGACCGTGCAGGCGATCAGCGATCTCACTGGCTGGCTGATCGAACACAGTTTTGTTTCCTACGTGGTCACGCAGGATGGTAAACAGCGCGTGCTGGTCGGGCCGTTCAACTCGAAAGCCGAAGCCGAGGCAAGGCAGGTCGAGCTGACTGCAGCACTGGCCAGGGCGAAGAAGATGAATATCGAATCAATGGTCATCGAGCACAGCACGGCTCAGTAATTGACGCCGCCTGATCAACCGCATGCCTTCATGTCGACGGGGCCGACGAACTGATTGCCGCGCCCCATCACGCACGCGACGCGCTGATTGCGTTGGCGCTCCCAGCTTTGTGCCGGGTAAGTCTTGTTCCAGGCTTCGTAGAGTTGCCGATCCTGTTTGGACAGTCGCAAACCGTATTGCTTGCTCATGTAGAAATAAGTGCGGGCGATCATCCCGCGAATGGACGGGCGGGGCATGACCTTCCTGGCCTTGAAGTCGACCTGGGTCAGGCACGAACCGTATTGCCCGGATTGCACGGGGAGCCAGCCGAAGCTGAAATTGCTGCGGTCCCCATTGACCTCGCCGATGCTTGGCACCAGGTTGTGCAGATCGGCCTCGGCACGCTGATAGGTCGGGTCGTGACGTGTGCAGTTCTGGCGACCACCCTGTTGCCAGCACTGGCGTTGGTGACCGATTTGCCATGCCGGAACGATGTGCTCCCATTCGATGCGTGCAGCGCGCTTCGCGTTTTTACGTGGCACGTAACCGCAGGCTTTGAGGTCGACCCGACTGCCCGTGTATTTGCAACCACAATAGAACTCTGTGGACTGTGGGGCGTAGAGTGTCCAGGCGACCTTTTTCGCTTCGTTGAAAGTGCGTGGCGCATCCGCCTGAGCACTGACGACAATGAAGAGCAACAACAGCAAAGCAAAACAGCGAACAATCATTGACTCAGTCTTCCTTCGGCACAACCCAGAAAATCTGCACGCCGCCATCGTCGCGATAAGCGAGGGTGACGTTGTCGTTCTCGGCGATTTCCTCGAGCAGGCGTTCCCATTCATCTACCGGCTCGTCGGGGAGACGGAAGATCAGGGCGGCCTTGGCTTTTTGGGCGGTCGGGGAGTTGATGATTTTTTGAACGCGCAAACCGAGTCGTTCGTAAGAGCCTGGAGGGTTAGTCGCTGCTGAAGAGGTCGTGGCCACGGGGTAATCCTTATTAAGCTGTACGTGCATACAGTATTTAACTGTAGGCGATTTCGCAACTGCTTAAAGTTCAAGAAATTCCTCTGACAGCGATTTTTTCCGTTTGCTGTAAACCGATTGGTGATTATTCAGAAGTAATGGCAGGGAAGGCGGGAGGGTAGATCACTCGCCCGAGCGGGCGAGTGGGGGGGGGCAAGCGTCCGACCGGATCCGGCCGGACGTAATGAATCAGTACTCCCAGAACATCCGTTGCAGCTCTTTACTGTCCGAGGTCTTGGTCAGTGCAACCATCGTCAGGATGCGGGCTTTTTGCGGGTTCAGGTCATGCGCAACGACCCAGTCATACTTGTCGTCTGGCTGTTCGGCGTTACGCAGGACAAAGCCGCCAGCATTGACGTGGGAAGAGCGAATGATCTGCACGCCATCCTTGCGCAGTTCCTGCAAGGTTGGAACCAGGCGCGAAGATACCGAGCCATTGCCGGTGCCGGCATGGATGATGGCTTTGGCGCCCGACTGGGCCAGGGCCTTGTAAGCAGTGCCGTCGACATTGCCATAGGAATAGGCGATTTCGACGTCAGGCAGGCTCTTGATGTTTTTGATGTCGAATTCCGAATCCATGGTGTGGCGCTTGGCTGGCAAGCGGAACCAATAGGATTTGCCTTCGATCACCATGCCCAATGGGCCCCATGGGCTTTTGAACGCTTCGGTCTTGAGGTTGACCATTTTGCTGACATCACGACCCGACTGAATTTCGTCGTTCATGGTGACCAGCACGCCTTTGCCGCGAGCATCTTTGCTACCCGCTACGGCGACGGCGTTGTACAGGTTGAGCATGCCGTCAGCCGACATCGCGGTGCCTGGGCGCATCGAGCCGACAACGATGATTGGCTTGTCGGTTTTTTCCACCAGGTTCAGGAAGTAGGCGGTCTCTTCCAGGGTGTCGGTGCCGTGGGTAATAACGATGCCGTCGACGTCTTTGCTGTCGGCCAGTTCGGCCACGCGGCGGCCCAGTTGCAGCAGGTTTTCGTTGGTGATGCTCTCGGAGGCGATTTGCATCACTTGCTCGCCGCGAACATTGGCCAGTTGGCTCAGTTCAGGGATGCCGGCGATCAACTGCTCGATCCCGACTTTTGCGGCCTGGTACGTAGCGCTGTTGGCTGAGCTGGCGCCAGCACCGGCAATCGTGCCGCCTGTAGCGAGGACGACCACGTTTGCCAGTTTCTGTCGGGTTTCGACTTCTTTTGCTTGCAGTGCAGTGGGGAGGAGCAGCAGGAGGGCCAAAGCGCCCGGAATAAAGGTGTTGAAGGCAGATTTCATTGTTTTCTCTCTAATAGTGATGACGGTGCTGATGCAGGTTCATCTAGAAACACCCCAAGCACATCTGTATGCCGGGGTACCCAATAAGAGCAGGATCTGTACCAGTCATATCCTGGATTTGAAATTCTTTTAACCTTTTGATTTTTATAGATTTATTTTTTTTGGTGGTGATGCTCAAGGCGATAGTCGTCCGGGTTTCCGAATATGTGCAATGGAAGCGTTCGGCTGTCCGAAATCTCCTACAGTGCAAATCTAGGATTTCCCACATTTTTGAATGGGAATTAATGCTAAAGAAAACCGCTCAGGGGTCGATGATCCTTTCAGGATCATTTTTTGTGCAGGAGCTTATATGTCCATTTCAGTTGGTTTTCCAAACGCGGGCGGCATCACGATTGGCGGTAAATCGCTCGCTACGATCAAGGCATTGAACGACGCGACGACAGACGCCGCGACGCAACTGGCGGGTGGCAAGGAAGGTGACAGCAAGCAAGTCAGGACAGGCCCGGTAGGGCAAACCCCAGATGCGGAGACCCAAGCGGATGACGGTGGTAACCAAAGCATCACGGTGAAGATGCTGCTCAAGCGTATGAAGGAACTGCAAGAACAATTGCGCCAGCAACAGCAGCAACTGGAGGCTGCCCAAGCGGCGTCATATCCGACACCGGAAGCCAAGACCACCGCGGTCATGGCGATTCAGGGGCAGATCGCTGAAACCAACGGTGCGCTGATGGAAGTAGCCAGCAGCCTGGTCAAGGAACTGGCCAAGGGAGCCGGTAGCGGATCGGTGGTCAACACCACGGCATAATCGGCATTGCCGTTTTTTTGCCAAGCAGACCACAAAACGGTTTTTTCTGACCGTTGACAAATGTCAGCAGGGTTCGCATAGTTCGGTCTACGCAAACGTTTGCGCGAGCCGGTCGACGGTTTGATCCCAGTTGGCCGGCGATCCTCGTTCCCACGTATCAGAGCGCTGGTGAACGGATTTGAAGCGTATGCATAAGCGTTGCTCACAATAATCATAAGATCGGAGTGAACTCATGAAGCTGCCATTCGCTGGACGTCTTCTCGCTGTCGCTATGCTGGCTGCCGCATCCGCCGCTTTGCCCCTCTCTTCGGCCTTCGCCGACACTGAAAAACCGAAAGTCGCGCTGGTCATGAAGTCCCTGGCCAACGAATTCTTCCTGACCATGGAAGATGGCGCCAAGGCTTACCAGAAAGAACATTCTGCCGATTTCGACCTGATCTCCAACGGGATCAAGGACGAAACAGACACCGCTGGCCAGACGCGCATCGTCGAGCAAATGATTCTGGCCAAGGTCAATGCGCTGGTGATTGCGCCAGCTGACTCCAAAGCGATGGTCCCGGTGATCAAGAAGGCCATCGATGCCGGTATCACCGTGATCAACATCGACAACCAGCTGGACCCGGCCGTCGTCAAAAGCAAGAATATGACCGTACCGTTCGTAGGCCCGGATAACCGCAAAGGCGCGCGTCTGGTCGGCGAGTACCTGGCCAAACAGCTGAAGGCCGGTGACGAAGTCGGCATCATCGAAGGAGTATCCACCACCACCAACGCCCAGGCTCGCACCGCTGGCTTCAAGGATGCAATGGAAGCGGCGCAGATCAAGGTCGTCTCGTTGCAGTCCGGCGACTGGGAAATCGATAAAGGCAACAAGGTGGCCGCCTCGATACTCAGCGAGTACCCGCAAACCAAGGCCCTGCTGGCGGGTAACGACAGCATGGCGGTCGGTGCCGTTTCGGCGGTGYGCGCAGCAGGCAAGGCGGGCAAGGTGCAAGTGGTCGGTTATGACAACATCAATGCCATCAAACCAATGCTCAAGGACGGCCGCGTATTGGCGACTGCCGATCAGTTTGCCGCCAAGCAAGCAGTGTTCGGCATTGAAACCGCACTGAAAATACTCAAGGGCGAGAAGGTCGACAGTGGCACCAACGGCGTAATCGAAACTCCGGTTGAGCTGGTTACCAAGTAATCATTCTGGCGACACAACGGCGCTCGCTCGCAAGGGCGAGCGCATGGAGAGTTTTCTATGTCAGTTTGTGCCCCGAACGCGGTCCTTTCGGTCAGCGGTATCGGCAAGACGTATGCGCAACCGGTATTGACCGGCATTGACCTGACGCTGATGCGTGGTGAAGTGCTGGCGTTGACCGGCGAGAACGGTGCTGGCAAAAGCACGCTGTCGAAAATCATTGGCGGGCTGGTCACTCCGACCACCGGCCAGATGCAATTCCAGGGGCGCGATTACCGTCCTGGCAACCGAACCCAGGCTGAAGCGCTGGGCATTCGCATGGTCATGCAGGAGCTCAATCTGCTGCCGACCTTGTCTGTCGCGGAAAACCTGTTTCTCGATAACCTGCCCAGCAGGGGCGGCTGGATCAGCCGCAAGCAGCTACGCAAAGCGGCAATCGCCGCGATGGCTCAGGTCGGGCTCGATGCGATCGATCCGGACACGCTGGTCGGTGAGCTGGGGATCGGTCATCAGCAAATGGTCGAGATCGCACGCAACCTGATCGGCGACTGCCATGTACTGATTCTCGATGAGCCAACAGCGATGCTGACGGCTCGCGAAGTCGAGATGCTCTTTGAGCAAATCATCCGCCTGCAAGCCCGCGGAGTGGCGATCATTTATATTTCCCACCGTCTGGAAGAGCTGGCGCGGGTTGCTCAGCGCATCGCGGTATTGCGTGACGGCAATCTGGTCTGTGTCGAGCCGATGGCCAACTACAACAGCGAGCAACTGGTCAACCTGATGGTCGGCCGCGAATTGGGCGAACACATCGATCTCGGTCCGCGGCAGATCGGCGCGCCGGCCCTGACTGTCAAAGGGTTGAGCCGTTCGGACAAGGTTCGCGATGTATCTTTCGAGGTGCGCAGCGGCGAGATTTTCGGAATATCCGGTTTGATCGGGGCAGGGCGCACGGAGTTGCTGCGGCTGATTTTCGGTGCCGATGCGGCAGACAGTGGCACGGTCGCGCTGGGTTCGCCGGCGCAAGTGGTGAGCATTCGTTCGCCCGCCGATGCTGTCGCTCACGGCATTGCCCTGATCACTGAAGATCGCAAGGGCGAAGGCCTGCTACTGACCCAGTCGATCAGCGCCAACATCGCCCTGGGCAATATGCCGGTGATCTCCAGTGGTGGCATCGTCAATTCTGGTGACGAGATGGCGCTGGCGCAGCGTCAGATCGATGCCATGCGCATTCGCAGTTCCAGTCCTGCACAACTGGTTAGCGAGCTGTCGGGTGGCAATCAGCAGAAGGTGGTAATCGGCCGCTGGCTTGAGCGTGAGTGTTCGGTGCTGTTGTTCGATGAGCCGACTCGCGGCATCGATGTCGGTGCCAAGTTCGATATTTACGCATTGCTCGGCGAGTTGACGCGCCAGGGCAAGGCGCTGGTGGTGGTTTCCAGCGATCTGCGCGAACTGATGTTGATCTGCGACCGTATTGGCGTGTTGTCGGCCGGACGCTTGATCGACACCTTCGAGCGCGACAGCTGGACTCAGGATGATTTGCTTGCCGCTGCTTTTGCCGGCTACCAAAAACGTGATGCGTTGCTCCATGAAGCGGCGCCTAGGGATCTCCCATGAAAACTGCAATGTCTGCTGGCAAACCTGTAGTGTCTGCTGGCAAGCGTAGTGGCAATTTTTACGGCCTCGGTACCTACCTGGGCCTGGCCGGTGCCTTGCTGGCGATGATTGCGTTGTTCTCGGTCTTGAGCAGCCATTTCCTCTCTTATGACACCTTCAGCACACTGGCCAACCAGATCCCGGACCTCATGGTGCTGGCAGTCGGCATGACGTTCGTGTTGATCATCGGCGGCATCGACCTCTCGGTGGGTTCGGTGCTGGCCTTGGCAGGCTCGACGGTCAGCGTGGCGATCCTCGGCTGGGGCTGGAGTGTCTTGCCGGCAGCGCTGCTGGGCATGGCCGCCGCAGCAGTGGCCGGGACCATTACCGGTTCGATCACCGTGGCCTGGCGCATTCCGTCGTTCATTGTTTCGCTGGGTGTGCTGGAGATGGCTCGCGGCGTTGCCTATCAGATGACCGGCTCGCGCACGGCCTATATCGGTGATGCCTTTGCCTGGCTGTCCAATCCGATTGCCTTGGGTATTTCACCGTCATTCATTATCGCGTTGCTGGTTATCTTCATCGCCCAGGCGGTGTTGACCCGTACCGTGTTCGGTCGCTACCTGATCGGTATCGGCACCAACGAGGAAGCTGTGCGTCTGGCGGGTATCAACCCAAAACCCTACAAGATCCTGGTGTTCAGCCTGATGGGGTTGCTGGCGGGGATTGCCGCGCTGTTCCAGATTTCGCGTCTGGAAGCGGCGGACCCGAATGCCGGTTCCGGCCTGGAGCTGCAAGTCATCGCTGCCGTGGTGATCGGTGGCACCAGCCTGATGGGTGGTCGTGGTTCGGTGATCAGCACCTTCTTCGGCGTCCTGATCATTTCTGTATTGGCGGCCGGGTTGGCGCAAATCGGCGCGACCGAACCGACCAAACGTATCATCACCGGCGCGGTGATCGTGGTCGCGGTGGTGCTGGACACCTACCGCAGCCAACGTGCAAGTCGACGGAGCTGAATCATGGCAACGATCAAGGATGTAGCTGCGCTCGCGGGGATTTCCTACACCACGGTTTCCCATGTGGTGAACAAGACCCGGCCGGTCAGTGAAGAGGTTCGGCTCAAGGTCGAGGCCGCGATCAAAAGCCTGGACTACGTACCCAGCGCCGTGGCGCGCTCGCTGAAAGCGAAAACCACTGCGACCATCGGTCTGCTGGTGCCCAACAGTCTCAACCCGTACTTCGCGGAATTGGCCCGTGGTATCGAGGATTACTGCGAGCGTAATGGTTATTGCGTGATCCTCTGCAACTCCGATGACAACCCGGACAAGCAGCGCAGTTACCTGCGTGTGCTGCTGGAAAAACGCATCGACGGGCTGATTGTCGCGTCCGCCGGCGGCGATAGTGGGTTGGCGCAAGGGCTGGCAGGCGTGCGTACGCCGATGGTGATCGTCGACCGTGGGTTGGAGGGGCTCGATGCGGACATGGTGCGCATCGATCATGAATACGGTGCTTATCTGGCGACCCGGCATTTGCTCGAACTGGGCCATCGCGACATCGCCACTATTGGCGGTCCGGCACATACCAGCGTGGCGCAGATGCGTTTGGCAGGTTACTGCCGGGCCTTGCAGGAGGCAGGCGTCGAAGTGCCGAAAGAGTGGATGCTCGAAAGCGATTTCACCAGCACCGGCGGTTACAACGCGGCGGCCATCTTGCTGGAACAGAACCCGCCCAGCGCAATTTTTGCCGGCAACGACATGATCGGTATCGGCGTACTGCGGGCCGCCGCCGAGCGCAATATCCGGGTACCGAGCGAGCTTTCGGTCATCGGTTTCGACGATATCCAGATGAGCCGTTATGTCTATCCGGCACTGACCACCGTCGGCCAGTCGATCCTGGAGCTTGGAGAAATGGCTGCGGAGGTACTGTTGCGACGAATCGCGACACCTGAACTGGCGACCGATCAGCGGATCGTGAAGCCCAGCATTGTCATGCGAGAGTCGACCGCGCCGCTGGCCGGCGTATTCGACCAATACCGCTGAAGCGAATTGATGAGTAGGGATGTATGCCAGCAAAAGTAGTGGTTGTAGGCAGTCTGAACATGGACCTGGTAACCCGCGCCCAGCGGTTGCCGCATGCCGGAGAAACGCTGCATGGTGAGTCGTTTGCCACCGTGTCGGGCGGCAAGGGCGCTAATCAGGCGGTCGCGTCTGCCCGGCTGGGTGCACAGGTATCGATGATCGGCTGCGTGGGTGACGATGCTTATGGCGAGCAGTTGCGTGCAGCGCTGCTGGCAGAGCAGATCGATTGTCAGGCGCTGACATCGGTCGAGGGTTCCAGCGGCGTGGCGCTGATCGTGGTCGATGACAACAGCCAGAATGCGATTGTCATCGTTGCAGGGGCCAACGGTCAGCTGACACCTGGCATGGTCGCGGGGTTCGATGCGGTGCTCGCGGCGGCCGACGTGATCATCTGTCAGCTGGAAGTGCCGATGCACACGGTTGGTTATGTCCTCAAGCGCGGTCGTGAGCTGGGCAAGACGGTGATCCTCAATCCGGCGCCGGCAACGAGCCCATTGCCGGCCGACTGGTATTCGTCAATCGATTACCTGATCCCCAACGAAAGCGAAGCGTCGGCCCTGAGCGGTTTGCCGGTGGACTCACTGGAGAACGCCGAACTGGCCGCGAGCCGATTGATCGCTGCCGGTGCCGGCAAGGTCATCATCACGTTGGGCCCCCAGGGTTCATTGTTCGCCAACGGACAGAGTGTCGAGCACTTTCCGGCGCCCAAGGTCAAGGCAGTCGACACCACTGCGGCTGGCGACACCTTTGTCGGTGGTTTTGCCGCGGCCCTGGCCTCTGGCAAAAGCGAAGTCGAGGCCATTCGTTTCGGTCAGGTCGCCGCGGCTTTATCGGTGACTCGGGCCGGTGCGCAACCTTCGATTCCTTCCTTGTCAGACGTACAGGCCTTTAAAGCATCATGAAAAAAACACCCTTGCTCAATATCGCGTTGTCACGGCTGATTGCCTCTCTGGGCCATGGCGACATGCTGGTGATCGGCGATGCCGGTCTGCCGGTGCCGCCCGGGGTTGAGTTGATCGACCTGGCATTGACCCAGGGCATTCCGGATTTTGTCAGTACCTTACGCGTCGTGCTCAGTGAGATGCAGGTGGAAAGCCACGTGCTGGCCGAAGAAATCCTGCTCAAGCAGCCCCCGGCGCTGCAGGCGATCGACGAATTGACGGCCAATGCTGCGATGGGCCAGCGGCGGTTGCTGAGTCATGAAGAGTTCAAGCTACTTAGCCGACAGGCGCGGGCGATTGTTCGTACGGGCGAATGTCAGCCGTACTGCAACATCGTGCTGGTCGCAGGGGTGACTTTCTAGTCCGCCATATCCCGATTCGATTTATCCACGCACAAGGAGTGCGCAATGTACCGCTATGCTCAACGACTGCATCACCTGATCCGGAGTCTGCTGCTTTTGTCCTTGCTCACCGCTACAGGCGCCCACGCGGCGGAAAAGATTGACCTGATCATCGACACCGATCCAGGTGCCGACGATGTGGTGGCGCTGCTGTTTGCCCTGGCGTCACCCGAAGAACTGAACATTCGTGCACTGACCACCGTTGCCGGTAATGTACGCCTGGACAAAACCTCGCGTAATGCGCGGCTGGCCCGCGAGTGGGCAGGGCGCGAAGAGGTGCCGGTCTATGCGGGCGCACCGAAACCGCTGATGCGCACGCCAATCTATGCCGAGAACATTCATGGCAAGGAAGGCCTGTCAGGTGTCACGGTGCACGAGCCGAAGAAAGGTCTGGCCAAAGGCGATGCAGTCAGTTACCTGATCGACACGTTGCGCGCGGCCAAGCCTCACAGCATCACTATCGCAATGCTCGGGCCGCAGACCAACCTGGCGCTGGCATTGATTCAGGATCCGGAAATCACCCAAGGCATCAAGGAAGTGGTGATCATGGGCGGCGCGCACTTCAACGGCGGTAACATTACCCCGGTGGCCGAGTTCAATCTGTTCGCTGATCCGCATGCAGCTGAAGTGGTCCTCAAGAGCGGCGTCAAGCTGACCTATCTGCCGCTGGACGTCACCCACAAGATTCTGACCAGTGACACTCGCCTGAAGCAGATTGCCGCGCTGAACAACAACGCCAGCAAGCTGGTGGGCGATATTCTCAATGAATACGTCAAAGGCGACATGGAGCACTACGGTATTCCAGGTGGTCCGGTGCATGACGCCACGGTGATCGCGTACCTGCTCAAGCCTGAACTGTTTACCGGTCGTACGGTGAATGTGGTGGTCGACAGTCGCGAAGGGCCGACCTTTGGCCAGACCGTCGTTGACTGGTACGACGGCCTGAAAGCCCCGAAGAACGCGTTCTGGGTTGCGAACGGCGATGCCCAGGGCTTCTTTGACTTGCTGACGGCGCGTCTCGCCCGTCTCAAGTAAGCCATGCCCCGCAGGTGTCAGCCTGCGGGGTTTTACTCCCTTTACGTGTGTGCGGCGCCCATGTCGTCGATGGGGTACTTCTCGAATACCTGTTCGATGAACTGTTGAGCGGCTTTCGTGCCCAGGTCCTTGACCAGCAGGTCTATGCCAATGATTGCCAGCTCTTCCGGGGTGCTGGGGCTGTAAGAGCTGTGGCCTTGGGGCCAGCTGACTTTGATGTCGGCGTCGATGGTCACGGTGGTCATGAGTGTCTCGCGAGGTCGGGAAGTCTGTCTGTTGAGTTAACCACCTTGCGCAGCTTTTGGCACTCCGACTTAGGCATGAACGGAGGGCTATGCGACACTTGGGCTTTGTAGATTTCAAGGACAGTGCTGTGCAGATCGATTTGAATACCCCGGACGGCTTGACGCTAGAGGCAGTGCGCCAGCTGCTGGCGTCTGCCAGCGACGATACGCACACCCAGTTGCGGGTCACCAAGTCAGGGATTGCCTACATATCGTCCGGTGTTGTTGGCGGAACGGATATCGACGGGCTGCTGTTTCGCCTTGAGACGTGGGCCAAGGGCTCCGGGTATGTAGGCATGGTTGCCGCCAGTGATGAGGTCTGGGTAATGCAGATATTCAACGCATTGAAGCAGAACTGGCCGAAGCCACCCTTTGATTACATCGATATCTATTGAGCCTGCTCATATTCAGTCACGATTGCGCACTGAACAGCAGGTGATAGCTCAGGCAAACTTGCGTGTTTGACGGCTTGAGGGTAGGGGATGGCTCTGACCATGAAACCAAATGCCCAAACGTCTGTCGCACGTATGCAGTTCAACTATTGAAAAGGAGGCGTCATGCCTTGGAAGCTCGCGTCATTGGGTACTTTGTTGGCCGCCGTCATGTTGGCAGGTTGCAGCAGTACCTCCGAGTCGGCAAAAAGCCCTGTGGTGGCCGAGGCTGGTAGCGGCCGTTGTGAGGCAAAGGCTGCCGAATTCACCATTGGCCAAAAGGCTTCGCCAGAATTGCTGGAGCAGGCCCGCACGCGTTCCGGGTCGCAGACTGCACGAGTCCTCAGGCCGAACGACATGATCACTCTGGAATACCGTTCGGATCGTTTGAACCTCAACACCGACGCCAGCCTGATCATTACCCGCGTCAACTGCGGCTGATCGCTTCAGGCTTTTGTTGCGCCCATAAAAAACCCCGTCACATGGACGGGGTTTTTTTAGTGCGCCAGGAAATTACTCTGGGCGAACTTGTGCAGCTTGCATACCCTTTTGGCCTTTCTCAGCCACGAAGGAAACGGTTTGGCCTTCTTTCAGGCTTTTGAAACCGTCGCTTTCGATAGCTTTGAAGTGTACGAACAGGTCGTCACCGCCACCTTGAGGAGTGATGAAGCCGAAGCCTTTTTCATCGTTGAACCATTTAACGGTGCCGGTTTGGCGATTAGACATGGTGTATCTCCAAGAAACATATATTTTCAGTAGTGCTGTGCTGCTCAGGCCAACTGGGCACACCGGAGTATCATAGTCGAAATGTTCGATTTGGGAGCCCCCCGGACGTGCTGTTTGCCTTCGCATCGTCTGTTCTTTGTCGCTGTATATGGCTGGAAGCCCCGGTTTAAAAGGCCTGCAGCCAAATACATGTCCTGTAAAAAAAGCTGTAAAAGCTGCGTAATTTGTCTGAAATAGCGGGTTTTCGGCGGTTTTCTACTCGCCAAAGGCGTTGTTTTCAGCCCGGCGGCAGCTTATTTAACGACTCTGCAGGCCGCAATGGCGTCCAGCGCCTTGGTTCGCAGCTCCGCACTCGGCTGTTTCGTCTTACTCATCAGCTCGCTGATTTCGGCCGTTGTAAACTTCTCGTTCAGCTTGTCCGCGCCACAGGCACAATGCTGTTCGGCAGTCTTCTGGTCGACGCTCTGACTGGCGGCACCAACGCAGTCCTTCATATAGCTTTCGCGAACCCCAGCAGGCCAGGCAGCCTGCGCGCTCAGCGGGAGCAGCATGATCAGTGGGGAGGCAAGGGCGATAAGGCGGATAAGACGCATAGCTGGAACTCCGTGAGGTCGATAATGTGTGGCGATTCTCAGCCTATTTGAGGTGGGCCGTACATCTCAAGTTCACTTTTTGATGCAAAAGCCCTGAATTCGGCGTTGGTCAAACAAGGTCGCGGCGACGACCGTTCATCTGTGCTAGGATCCAGCGCTTGGGTATTTTCTGGCTCTGGACGATCTATTCGCCAGTAGCGGCCAATACCCGAATAACCCTGATTTGATCTCCAGTCACTCTGGTTCGGTTTCCGGTTGGCCGCAAGGCTCCTGCCGCTGTAAGGCAGGCGTTCATTATTGAATGGCCTGGACTGAATCGCGTACTGGCTGCTCATCCCAACCCACGTGACCTTTGGTAGGGGTCACCACTAGGAGAGGAGGCGCCATGCCCACTATTACTCTTCCCGACGGCAGTCAACGTTCCTTCGATCATCCGGTTTCCGTAGCCGAGGTCGCCGCATCCATTGGTGCCGGTCTGGCCAAGGCCACCGTGGCCGGCAAGGTCAACGGCAAGCTGGTTGACGCCAGTGATGTCATCGACAGCGACGCGACCCTGCAAATCATCACGCCCAAGGATGAAGAGGGGGTGGAGATCATTCGCCACTCTTGCGCTCACCTGATTGGCCACGCGGTCAAGCAGCTGTACCCGACGGCGAAAATGGTGATCGGTCCGGTCATTGATGAAGGCTTCTATTACGACATCGCCTACGAGCGTCCTTTCACTCCGGACGACCTCGCGGCGATCGAACAGCGCATGCACCTGCTGATCGAAAAAGATTACGACGTCATCAAGAAAGTCACTCCGCGTGCCGAAGTGATCGACGTGTTCACCCGCCGTGGCGAAGACTACAAGCTGCGCCTGGTCGAAGACATGCCGAACGAACAGGCCATGGGCCTGTATTATCACGAAGAATACGTCGACATGTGCCGCGGTCCGCACGTGCCGAACACCCGCTTCCTGAAATCCTTCAAGCTGACCAAGCTGTCCGGCGCCTACTGGCGCGGCGATGCCAAAAACGAGCAATTGCAGCGCGTTTACGGCACCGCCTGGGCTGACAAGAAGCAACTGGCGGCCTACATCCAGCGTATCGAAGAAGCTGAAAAACGCGACCATCGCAAGATCGGCAAGCGTCTTGGCCTGTTCCATACCCAGGAAGAAGCGCCGGGCATGGTTTTCTGGCACCCGAACGGCTGGACCCTGTACCAGGTGCTTGAGCAGTACATGCGCCAGGTTCAGCGTGAAAACGGCTACCTGGAGATCAAGACTCCGCAAGTGGTTGACCGTAGCCTGTGGGAGAAATCCGGGCACTGGGCCAACTACGCCGAGAACATGTTCACCACGCAGTCGGAAAGCCGCGATTACGCGATCAAGCCAATGAACTGCCCTTGCCACGTGCAAGTGTTCAACCAGGGCCTGAAAAGCTACCGTGAACTGCCGATGCGCCTGGCCGAATTCGGTGCTTGCCACCGTAACGAGCCGTCCGGTGCGCTGCACGGCATCATGCGCGTGCGCGGGTTCACCCAGGACGATGCGCACATCTTCTGTACTGAAGAGCAGATGCAGGCCGAATCCGCCGCGTTCATCAAGCTGACCATGGATGTCTACGCCGATTTCGGCTTTACCGACGTCGAAATGAAGCTGTCCACTCGTCCGGAAAAACGCGTCGGCTCCGATGAGCTGTGGGATCGCGCAGAATCGGCGCTGGCCTCAGCCCTTGATAGTGCGGGCCTGCCGTACGATCTGCAGCCAGGCGAGGGTGCTTTCTACGGTCCGAAAATCGAGTTCTCGCTAAAAGATTGCCTCGGTCGTGTCTGGCAATGTGGTACCTTGCAGCTCGATTTTAACCTGCCGATCCGTCTGGGAGCCGAATACGTCTCCGAAGACAACAGTCGCAAGCACCCGGTAATGTTGCACCGGGCGATCCTGGGTTCCTTCGAGCGTTTCGTCGGGATTCTGATCGAGCATTACGAGGGCGCGTTCCCTGCGTGGCTGGCTCCGACTCAGGCAGTGATCATGAATATCACTGATAAACAGGCAGATTTTGCCGCTGAAGTTGAAAAAACTCTCAATCAAAGCGGTTTTCGTGCCAAGTCTGACTTGAGAAATGAAAAGATCGGCTTTAAAATCCGCGAGCATACTTTGCTCAAGGTTCCCTATCTCTTGGTTATTGGAGATCGGGAAGTCGAGATGCAGACTGTCGCTGTGCGTACTCGTGAAGGTGCTGACCTGGGCTCGATGCCCGTCGCCCAGTTCGCTGAGTTCCTCACGCAAGCGGTTTCCCGGCGTGGTCGCCCAGATTCGGAGTAATTATTATTAAGCGTGAAATGAGACAAGATAAACGAGCTGCACCGAAAGCCCCGATCAACGAGAATATCTCGGCACGCGAGGTTCGGTTAATTGGCGCTGACGGCGAGCAGATTGGCATCGTCTCGATTGATGAAGCGCTTCGTATTGCTGAAGAAGCCAAGCTTGATCTGGTAGAAATCTCCGCAGACGCAGTCCCACCGGTTTGCCGTGTGATGGACTACGGCAAATCGATCTTCGAAAAGAAGAAGCAGATTGCTGCGGCGAAGAAAAACCAGAAGCAGATTCAGGTAAAAGAAATCAAGTTTCGTCCAGGGACGGAGGAAGGGGATTACCAGGTAAAACTGCGCAACCTGGTACGTTTCCTGAGTGACGGGGACAGGGCCAAGGTATCCTTGCGATTCCGCGGCCGTGAGATGGCCCACCAGGAGCTGGGGATGGAACTCCTCAAGCGGGTTGAAGGTGACCTGCTCGAGTACGGTTCGGTCGAACAGCATCCTAAGATGGAAGGACGCCAGCTGATCATGGTCATCGCCCCGAAAAAGAAGAAGTAATCAACAGGGCACGGCAGGCCTTGCGATTATGTTTATCAACTGAATGCGGAGTATCCGAACATGCCAAAGATGAAAACTAAAAGTGGTGCTGCTAAGCGGTTTCTGAAAACTGCTAACGGTATCAAGCACAAGCACGCTTTCAAGAGCCACATCCTGACCAAAATGTCGACCAAGCGTAAGCGTCAACTGCGCGGTAGCAGCTTGCTGCATCCGTCTGACGTGGCAAAAGTCGAGCGCATGCTGCGCCTTCGTTAATTTTTGGTTAAGAATAGAGGAAGTAACTCATGGCTCGTGTAAAGCGTGGCGTCATTGCCCGTAAACGTCACAAAAAAATTCTGAAACTTGCTAAAGGCTACTACGGCGCTCGCTCGCGCGTATTCCGTGTTGCCAAGCAAGCGGTAATCAAGGCAGGCCAATACGCCTACCGTGACCGTCGTCAGAAAAAACGTCAGTTCCGCGCTCTGTGGATCGCTCGTATCAACGCTGGTGCACGTATCAACGGTCTGTCCTACAGCCGTTTCATCGCCGGCCTGAAAAAAGCGTCCATCGAGATCGACCGTAAGGTTCTGGCTGATCTGGCAGTGAACGAAAAAGCGGCGTTTGCTGCGATTGTCGAGAAAGCTAAAGCCACCTTGGCTTAAGTACCCCCGACAGTCACCCGGGCTCACCTCTGTGGGCCCAGGTGTTAAACGTCATAAATAGGGGAAGAGCCTTCAAGCTCTTCCCCTATTTTGTATCTGGAGTCTGTACATGGAAAACCTGGATGCGCTGGTCTCTCAAGCACTAGAGGCTGTGCAAAGCGCTGAAGATATCAATGCCCTGGAGCAAATCCGGGTTCACTACCTTGGCAAAAAAGGTGAATTGACTCAGGTGATGAAGACCCTGGGGAATTTGCCGGCAGAAGAGCGTCCGCAAGTCGGCGCCCTGATCAACGTTGCCAAGGAGCGTGTCACAGAGGTTCTCAATGCGCGCAAGGCACTGTTTGAAGAGGCCGACCTGGCCGCCAAACTGTCCGCCGAGTCCATTGATGTGACCCTGCCTGGCCGTGGTCAGACCTCCGGTGGTCTGCATCCGGTTACTCGCACTCTGGAACGTATCGAACAGTTCTTCACCCATATCGGCTACGGCATCGCCGAAGGCCCTGAGGTCGAAGACGACTATCACAACTTCGAGGCGCTCAACATCCCAGGCCATCACCCGGCCCGGTCGATGCATGACACCTTCTATTTCAATGCCAACATGTTGCTGCGCACCCATACCTCGCCGGTACAGGTCCGCACCATGGAATCGAAACAGCCGCCGATCCGCATCGTCTGCCCAGGCCGTGTGTACCGCAGCGACTCCGATATCACCCACTCGCCGATGTTCCATCAGGTCGAAGGCCTGCTGGTCGACCGCGACATCAACTTCGCCGACCTGAAAGGGACCATCGAAGAGTTCCTGCGCGTGTTCTTCGAAAAAGAACTGGCAGTGCGCTTCCGTCCTTCGTATTTCCCGTTCACCGAGCCGTCCGCCGAAGTCGACATGGAATGCGTGATGTGCAGCGGTAAAGGCTGCCGCGTCTGCAAGCAGACTGGCTGGCTGGAAGTGATGGGCTGCGGCATGGTTCACCCGAACGTGCTGCGCATGTCCGGGATCGACCCGGAAGAGTTTTCGGGCTTTGCCTTCGGCATGGGCGTTGAACGTCTGGCCATGCTGCGTTACGGCGTGAACGACTTGCGTCTGTTCTTCGACAACGACTTGCGGTTCCTCGCGCAATTTCGCTAGTCGTAACGAATTCTTAGGAGAGCAGGATGAAATTCAGTGAACAATGGCTGCGCGGCTGGGTAAGCCCGCAGGTAAGTCGCGACGAGCTGGTTGCTCGTCTGTCGATGGCCGGTCTTGAGGTCGATAGCGTTACGCCGGCCGCCGGTGAATTCAGTGGCGTGGTCGTGGGCGAGGTGCTGAGCACCGAGCAGCACCCGGACGCCGACAAGCTGCGTGTTTGCCAGGTCAGCAATGGCGCGGAGACCTTCCAGGTAGTTTGCGGTGCACCAAACGTGCGCCCGGGCCTGAAGATCCCGTTCGCCATGATTGGTGCCGAACTGCCAGGCGACTTCAAAATCAAGAAAGCCAAGCTGCGTGGCGTTGAGTCCAACGGCATGCTGTGCTCGCAAGCCGAACTGCAAATCGGTGAAGGCAACGATGGCTTGATGGAATTACCGGTCGATGCGCCGGTCGGTCAGGACATTCGTGAATACCTGAGCCTGGACGACGCCAGCATCGAGGTCGACCTGACTCCGAACCGCGGCGACTGCCTGTCCCTGGCCGGTCTGRCCCGTGAAGTCGGTGCGCTCTATGCTGCCGAAGTCACGCGCCCGCTCGTTGCCAGTGTTCCAGCCGCGCACGATGAAGTGCGTTCGGTTGAGGTTCTGGCGCCCGCAGCGTGCCCGCGTTACCTGGGCCGTGTGATCCGTAACGTCGACCTGTCCAAGCCTACGCCGCTGTGGATGGTCGAGCGTCTGCGTCGCGCTGACGTGCGCAGCATCGATGCTGCCGTCGACATCACCAACTACGTGATGCTGGAGCTGGGTCAGCCGCTGCACGCTTTCGATCTCGCTGAAATCAATGGTGGCATCCGCGTGCGCATGGCCGAAGAAGGCGAGAAGCTGGTGCTGCTCGACGGTCAGGAGGTCAGCCTGCGTAGCGATACGCTGGTGATTGCCGACCACTCCCGCGCCCTGGCGATTGCCGGTGTAATGGGGGGCGAGCACAGCGGTGTTTCCGCGACCACTCGCGATGTGTTCCTGGAAAGCGCGTTCTTCGATCAGATCGCCGTTGCTGGCAAGGCTCGTTCCTACGGCCTGCACACCGACGCCTCGCACCGCTACGAGCGTGGCGTGGACTGGCAGCTGGCCCGTGAAACCATGGAGCGCGCCACCGGCCTGCTGCTGGAAATCACCGGCGGCGAAGCTGGCCCGATTATCGAAACCGTCAGCGAACAGCACCTGCCGTCGATTGCTCCGGTCACCCTGCGTGCCCAGCGCATCACCCAGATGCTGGGTATGGAAATGGACTCAGCCGAAGTCGAGCGTCTGCTCAGCGCTTTGGGTCTGAAAATTTCCGCGGACGGGGCAGGGCAGTGGCGCGTAGAAGTGCCAAGCCATCGCTTCGATATCAGCCTGGAAGTCGACCTGATCGAAGAACTGGCCCGTTTGTACGGTTACAACCGTCTGCCGGTTCGTTACCCGCAAGCCCGTCTGGCACCGCAAGCCAAGGCTGAAGCGCGTAGCGATCTGCCTGAGCTGCGCCGTCTGCTGGTGGCTCGTGGTTATCAGGAAGCGATCACCTACAGTTTCATCGATCCGAAACAGTTCGAACTGTTCAACCCGGGCGTCGAGCCTCTGTTGCTGGCCAACCCGATCTCCAACGACATGGCCGCCATGCGTTCGTCCCTGTGGCCGGGCTTGGTCAAGGCGCTTCAGCACAACCTGAACCGTCAACAGGACCGTGTCCGTCTGTTCGAAAGCGGCCTGCGCTTCGTCGGTCAGCTGGAAGGCCTGAAGCAAGAGCCGATGCTGGCCGGTGTGGTCTGCGGCGGCCGTCTGCCGGAAGGCTGGGCCCAAGGTCGCGATACCGTGGACTTCTTCGACGTCAAAGCCGACGTGGAAGCGGTGCTGGGCTTTGCCGGTGCACTGGATTCGTTCACCTTCGTGCCGGGCAAACACCCTGCGTTGCACCCGGGTCAAACCGCGCGCATCGAGCGTGAAGGTCGCGTAGTCGGCTACATTGGCGCTATCCATCCTGAATTGTCGAAAACCCTCGGTCTCGACCGTCCGGTCTTCGTTTTCGAGCTGGTGCTGGCCGAAGTGGCGTTGGGCAAAATGCCTAAATTCAGCGAGTTGTCGCGTTTTCCTGAAGTGCGTCGTGACCTTGCGCTGCTGGCAGACAAAGACGTTGCAGCCAGTGCCGTACTGGACGTAATCCGTGAAAATGCAGGTGAATGGCTGACGGACCTCAGGCTATTTGACGTGTATCAGGGTAAAGGTATTGATCCGCATAGAAAAAGCCTTGCAGTTGGCTTGACCTGGCAGCATCCATCGCGCACTCTTAATGACGATGAGGTGAATACCACGACGCAAAACATCCTCACCTCGCTCGAACAAAGGTTGAACGCCACGTTAAGGAAGTGACGTATGGGGGCTTTGACGAAAGCTGAGATGGCGGAACGTCTGTATGAAGAGCTGGGCCTGAACAAGCGGGAGGCCAAGGAATTGGTCGAACTGTTCTTTGAAGAAATCAGGCACGCTCTTGAAGACAACGAACAGGTGAAGTTGTCCGGTTTTGGCAACTTCGACCTTCGTGACAAACGCCAGCGGCCTGGCCGCAATCCGAAAACGGGAGAAGAAATCCCGATCACGGCTCGCCGTGTGGTCACCTTTCGTCCAGGGCAGAAGTTGAAGGCCCGAGTTGAGGCTTATGCTGGAACCAAGTCATAACGACGAGCTTCCCGTCATCCCAGGCAAACGCTACTTCACCATTGGTGAAGTCAGCGAGCTTTGTGCGGTAAAACCGCACGTGCTGCGCTACTGGGAGCAGGAGTTTCCTCAACTCAACCCCGTCAAGCGCCGCGGAAATCGCCGGTATTATCAGCGCCAGGATGTGCTGATGATCCGGCAGATCCGCGCGTTGCTGTATGACCAAGGGTTCACCATCGGCGGAGCGCGTCTGCGCCTTTCTGGCGATGAAGCCAAAGACGACACCACCCAATACAAGCAAATGATCCGCCAGATGATCGCCGAGCTCGAAGATGTTCTGGTGGTACTCAAGAAATAAATTCCTGCTTTTAAATACTTCCAGTTTTCAAAAGCTTGCGATATATTCTTGAGCGTTCCTCGAGATGAGGAACAGGTTTCACGCCTAGTCGGGGCGTAGCGCAGTCCGGTAGCGCACTAGCATGGGGTGCTAGGGGTCGAGTGTTCGAATCACTCCGTCCCGACCATATTTTTCAATGACTTAGCCCAATCTGAAAAGGTTGGGCTTTTTCATGCCTGCGATTTAGGGTTTCTGGTAGTTAAATGGTAGTGTGAGTTCACGCCGCTTTTGGCCCTTTTTCGCGCTGTCTTTGGCACCAATCCACTCCGATATTTTTCTTCCTCTCTCAGCGTTTTCGCATGTCAGATAGCCTTGCCATACGCCACGTTTCCGGGCGATTGTGAGTTCACGTCGCTTTTGGCTCTTTTTCGCGCTGTCTTTGGCACCAATCCAGTCCGATATTTCTCTTCCTTTCTCAGCGTTTTCGCATGTCAGATAGCCTTGCCATACGCCACGTTTCCGGGCGATTAGGGCGTTTTTCCTCACCCGCTCCGCGGCGCTAAACCCTGGAAGCTCAGTTCCGATTCTTCGTTCTTAAAGGTCACCATCCCAAATCAGCGAAACCGGCTGTACGTCATGCGGGCCGTGCCTTTGAAGACAAACGGAAGCACCTTTAGGCCGGACTTCCGATTGTGCGCTAGGGAAACGGAACAGAGCGCGGGGAGGGCGCATCTATTCGAATTGATTGCTGACGTGCGGATTCCACGACACTTGGACACTCAGCCCACGATCATTTGGACACTCGTTCCGCGCTCACTTGGACACCTGATCCGCGTCCACTTGGACAGGCAGTCGGAGCGCAGCGACGCAGGTTTGCATTGTTAGTCTGAAG
>NZ_JBFTNH010000015.1:0-126538 GCF_056397385.1 Pseudomonas sp. 05N36
GGTTTTTTCAGGACAGTCGGGAGCGGCTACTCATCGAGGGCCGAGCGTTGTAGCAGCAACGCTCACAATGAGCCCGGATACATTAGCGCAAGCCAGCTTTACCGAAAACAGCCAAAGAGGTTGCAGGAGAGGGGCTGACCATACATTTTAATGGGCGTTGTAAAAGTCTGTTTCAGACCTGACCAAGCGCTTAACCGAGACGTGCAGCCACACGCTCGGTGATCAGCGTGCGCTGATTGAGCGAGGCGGCAGCTCGCCGACGAGCTTCCTCCAGCACGGCTTTTGGTGCGCTTTGCGGGTCGCCCGAGTTGAAGGGTGGCGCGGGCGCGTATTCGAGTTGCAGTTGCACCAATTGCGCAGTGTCTTTGTCGTACAACTCAGCGGCCAGGGTCAGGGCAAAATCGATCCCCGCCGTGATCCCGCCACCGGTCAGCAGATTGCCGTCGCGTACCACCCGCTCCCGAACCGGAATGGCGCCCAACAGGCTCAGCAATTCATGATAGGCCCAGTGGGTCGTCGCCCGTTTTCCCTTGAGCAATCCAGCAGCGCCGAGCACCAATGCGCCGGTGCACACCGAGGTTACATAGCGTGCCTTGGCGGCGTGTTTGCGAATGAACGCCAGGGTCTGCGGATCTTCCATCAATGGCCCGACGCCGCTGCCTCCGGGGATGCAAATCACATCCAGGTCGGGGCAGTCATCGAACGTGGTGGTCGGCTTCAGGACCAGACCGGTGCTTGCCGTCACGGGGACCAGGTCCTTCCAGATCAAATGCACCTTCACATCCGGCAACGAAGCCAGCACATCGTAAGGTCCGGTCAGGTCCAGTTGCTGCACCTGTGGAAACAACAGAAAACCGATCTGCAACGTCATGACGCTATCTCCTTGGTCTGCATGTTCACACCCTTATTGGGTAGACGGTTTAACTGTAGGCTCGTAGGATTTGGCGCATACGCCAATCAACCCTCGAATTACGCCAATCATGCCGAACTCACCGAAAACCATTCATGTGCTGGCCTTCGCCAATGTGCAACTGCTGGATGTCACCGGACCCTTGCAGGTGTTTGCCTCGGCCAATGACATGGCCGCGCAGCGAGGATTGCCACCGCCCTATGCGCCGACGGTCATTGCCGATGGCGGCGGGGCGGTGATGTCCTCGGCCGGCTTGGCGCTGCTGGCCGAACCGTTGCCGAGCGAACCTTCCGACACGCTGATCATCGCGGGCGGCTGGGGTGTTTACGCGGCGGCCGAAGACGCTGTGCTGGTGGACTGGGTGCGTCAACAGGCGGCGCTTTCCCGGCGTGTGGCATCGGTGTGCACGGGCGCATTCTTGCTGGCCGCCAGCGGCTGGCTCGACGGACGTCGCGTGGTCACCCACTGGACCCGCTGCGATCAGCTGGCGCAAAAGCACCCGAAACTGCGGGTCGAGCCCAACCCGATCTTTATCAACGACGGCCCGGTCTGGACCTCGGCCGGGGTTACGGCCGGCATCGACCTGGCGTTGGCGCTGGTGGAAGCAGATCTGGGGCGCGGGATTGCCCTGGAAGTTGCCCGGCAACTGGTGGTGTTCCTCAAACGACCGGGTGGCCAGTCGCAGTTCAGTGTGACGCTGGACCTGCAACAGCACGGCAATCGCTTTGATGAGCTGCACGCCTGGATCGCCGAAAACCTCTCTCTGGACCTCGGCATCCCGGCGCTGGCGCTGCAAGCGGGCATGAGCGAACGCAGCTTCGTCCGACACTATCGCGCCGACACCGGCCAGACCCCGGCGCGGGCCATCGAACGGATTCGCGTCGAAACTGCACGGCGATTGCTGAGTGACACCGGAGTGCCGATCAAACGGATCGCCGTGCAATGTGGGTTCGGCAGCGAAGAAACCCTGCGTCGCAGTTTCCTGCGGGCCATGGGCGTGACCCCGCAGGCGTATCGCGAGCGGTTTTCGCGCGAAGACGCCTGTGCCACAGAGGCCTGCGAGATGTAAAGCTTGCGCTTACTTCACCAGCGTCAACTCACCATCGCAATACCGAACTTCGCGGCCTAACCACGCCAGATCGACCTGGGGCAGCACTGCCGAGGGTTTGCGCAGTTCACGCAACAAGGTCGAGCCATGGGACAAGCGTCCGCCCATGCGTGCGATCACCGCCCGCGCGGTCTGGTAGTGCGCGTGTCGTCCGGGGTCCAGGGTGTCTTCAAGCAGAATGTCGTCACCCAGAATGCCTTGGACCTGCCCCGGATAGATCATGAACCCCGTGGCCTGCTCGGTGCCTTCACGACCGTCCTGCCAGAAGCTGCCGTCACGCGTGCGAATGTCCGGATGGGCTCCGAACCAGTGCGCCCGATCCGCCATCGGCATGGCATGGTGCAGGCGAAAGAACAGCCGCATCAGGTTGTCGCGATACCACTCGCGCACTTGCAGGTAGTAACCGCGCAAGCCTGGCGCACCCGCTGAATGAGCCAGGTGGATGGCCCGGGACCATCGCGGGAATGCCTGCAAGGGCAGCTCGGTCGGTGCCGGGCGTGGCGTCGCCGGATCGGTTTCCCATGGCAGCCGATGTGGGCTGTGCGCAAGGTCGTCATACGCCGTCGGTGGGCGCCCCAGCAAATCGCCGCCACTGCTGGCCAACGCTGTGGCGATACACAGGTTTCCCTGCACCACAAACACATAGAACCGGGTAAACCAGTCGGCGAGTTGCTGGCCGTCGGCGCTTTGCGCGATCAGGTCTGTCAGCTCCTGGTCGAAGCGCTGCAATCGTTTTTCCAGTGTCAGCAAATGCCCGCGAGCGATGTGTTGCATGCGCAGCAATAAGGGCAGCGAACGCAATAGACGCAGAGGCCGCCAAGGCAGCTCCGGCGTCGCGCCACCGACTTCACCGGCGTAGCTGCTGGCAGAGATTCCCCAGTCCGCCAAGCGGGCGAGAAACAGGTCGTTGTTGATATAGGAGGCGCCGCCGAACACCGCAGTGAACGGCTCGTTGTCCTGCAAAACGCGTGGGTCCCAGCGCGCCATGATCGCCGGAATACTGGCCGCTGCACGTCGTTGGGCGTACTCCACCAGACGGCTCGGTTGTGGCGGCAGGATTTCGGCGATGTTGGCGGCGGTCAGGTGCCGACGCCAGCCGTAATCGCTGATCGGCCGGTATTGCAGCAACCACAGTTGCGTACCGTCCCAGGCCCATTCGACGTCGCCGGGCACATAGTGGAAGACCCGCAACACGTTCTGTAAAAAGCGCCACAGCTGGTCCGCGGTCAAGCCATGGGATGGCTTGAATGTGTCGTTGCTCCAGGAGGCGCCGAGCCGCGAAACAATCGCCCGCTGCGGACTCACCTGGCCGTCGGCCAGTGACTCGAGGTGACCCTCGACCCATTCCAGCTCGACCGACAGATGACGTACAAAGGCAATCCCGGACAGCAGGGGAGTGATGAAGCGTTGCACCACCACTTCTTCGACCCCGGCCGAACTCAACTCGGCAATCCGCGCAGGCACGCTGTGCGTTGGTTCACGCAGGAACGTGGTGCTCAAACCGGCGTTCGCCGCATCGGCTTGATCCTCTCCGTAACTGGAAGAGCGTACCGCCCAAGTGGCATTCGGTTGGCCGGCGAGAAACGCCGGCAAGCGTGAATCGTTGCAGTCATTGAGGGACAGCGCAGGGGGAACGGCTTGCCCGGCCAGTGTCGCCAGTTGCAAGCGCCCGCCCTTGGTGTGCGCGACGAATCCGCGCTCACCCGATTCCAGCCACTGCGCGAACTCGGCGGGTGAGTCGATCCATGGATAATGGCCCCATCCGGGTTTCAGGCTGATGGTCAAATCGGCACGGGCCAGAATCGCCGACCATGCAGCGGCTTGCTCGATGCCCAGTACTTTGTCCTGATCGCCCCAGACCAGCTCGACCGGATCGTTGATCCATTCCAGCAATGGCAGCGCAGTGTCCGCTCGCACCAGATCCCAGTGCGGTACAAAAGCCCGGCAACGCTCATAGCCGGCGCCCATGCGCCGGTACTGCGCGGGTGTCCAGGTCTGGCTGGAAAACTTGTGCGCAAACAGCGTGGGTTTGTTTGCCAGTAACCAGTGGATGGTCTTGCGAATGGGCAGCGGTGACATCAACGCCGGCAGACGTCGTTGCCACAAAAACGCGCCCACCGGTGCCAGCAATACACTCCTGCAAAAGTGCCCCGGTTGCCGTTGCAGCGCATGCAATACCAGCAAGGCATTCACGCCGACCGCCATGATTGCGCTGCCTTTGACGGTCGCCGTCAGCAACGCCTGAGCGTAGGCGGCGAGGTCCTCGCAGGGCGCTTGAGGGTTGTTCCCGAAACCTGGCAGTTCCAGCGGCACCACCTGATAGCGCTGAAAGTACGGCAGCGCATCATCCCACCAATCAGCGGCGCTGCCGTTGCCGGCCAGCAGGTACAAAAGGGGCTTGCTCATCAACAATCCTCAGGCCAGGTCGCGCAGGGCAGCGTCGAGGGTCGGGTAATGGAACGTATAGCCGGCCTCGGTCAGGCGATTTGGCACCACCCGTTGACCGTCGAAGAACAACTGCGCCATTTCGCCCGCCAGGGCGCGCACCGGGGCCGCCGGGATGTGGAACCACACCGGGCGCTTCAGGACTTTACCGACGCTGTCGGCGAACACCGCCTGACTGACTGCCTCCGGTGCGACCAGGTTGTAGGTGCCGCTCAGGCGGTTGTCGTCGAATGCACGGGCGATCACTTGAATCACATCGTCGCGGTGCACCCAGCTCATGATCTGCTGGCCATCGCCCATGCGCCCACCGAAACCCAGACGGAATGGAATCAGCAACGGCAACAACGCGCCGCCCGGGCCGAACACCACCCCCAGACGCATGACCACCTGACGCACGCCGAGTTCGCTGGCCGGTTGCGCAGCGGCCTCCCAGCGTGCGCACAGCTCGGCCATGAAACCCTCGCCCTTGGTGGCGCTTTCATCAAGGCTTTCGCTGGCGTCACGCACGCCGTAAAAACCGATAGCCGAGGCCTGAACCCACAGCGCCGGTTTATGTCGGGCATTCTTCAACCAGGTCATCAACGCTTGCGTGGTGTTGACCCGACTGGCCAGTAATTGCGCCTGACGCCTGGCGCTCCAGCGTGGACCGGCAACCGGCGCGCCAGCCAGATTGATCACCACATCGAAGGTTTCGTTGTAGCCCAGTTTGCTCAGCGAGCGCAGGCAGCGAGCGCGACCGTCAAACAGGTAGGCGGCTTTCAACGGATCGCGGGCCAGCACGCTGACGGTGTGGCCGGCATCGAGCAGTTGATTGACCAGGGTTTCACCGATAAACCCGGTCCCACCGGTCACCAGTACACGCTTATAGGCCCCCCCCGCGAACGGGTTGGCCGGTTTGCCTTCGCGCTGCATGCGAAGCGCCGCCAGCCCATCGCGAATACCGGAGGCGGTGACGCCGATCGCGAACAGCGTCAGCAACCAACCGCGCCAACCGAAATCGATAGGGCTCAGGGCGGTAGGCAGCGTTGCCCATTGCGCCAGTTGCACCCCGTACAACGCGAAGAACGCACCGCCATTGACTGCCAGCACCGTGTGCATGATGCGCTCGATGGCCGGCAACTTGCGGCTGCGATCCTCGACCACGAAGTCCCACAGCGTCAGGCCGATTTCCAGCGCGAACAGCAACGCAATGACAATCGCCCACGTGCCCTGGAAGGCCAGGTGCGCCATGCCCAGAAACAGGATGCCGTAGAAGCACGAACGCAACGCGTGGATCGACAGCTCCAGCCGTGCGCTGTGGCGATAGGGCAGGGCGACGGTCAGTTCATGGTGATAAAGGGTATCCAGCGCACCCAGAACCGCTTGGGCAATCAACAGCGTGAGCGCCCAGTCCAGCAGGGAAAAATCAGCCATGGTCGGATTCACTCAATACATTGACAGGGGAGAGGTGGCGACGGTCATGGCGATACAGCCAGAACAGGGGCGGCAGCAGGGCGATCAGCGCAAAGCTGTCAATCCACAAGTGTGACCAGACGTTGGCCTGGATCGAAATCAGCATGTCCTGAGGGGCCCAGAGCACGATCCCGGCAATTAACCAGCCCCACGCGATAGGGCTTTCCAGGCGATTGCCGAGGTGCACCAGCGCCAGCATGTACAGCGAATAACTTTGCAGGGTGGCGCCGAACAACGCCAACCACCAGACCTGTTGTGCGCGAGCGGCAGCAGGCGCGGCGTCTGCCCAGAAGGCTTGTTCGAGGGTTTGCAGATAGCCATCGAGCAAACCCGAGTGGCCAGCCCAGGTCAGCATGAGGCTGATGAGCAGATGCGCGATGGCGGCGGCATACAGCCAACCCACCAGCGTGCGCCGGAGGATAGAAGAGGTGGGTAACATTCCTTGTCCTGATCGCGTCCTTTTGGGGCGGCAAGTGTAACGATGTTTTGCCCGGCTTAGTGCTGAAAAGCGAGGTGTTGGGGGCGCCAAGGGGTGCTGCGATCGCGTCATGCGGCCGCGAGTGGGGGCTGGACGTGAATCAGAATGATTGACCCACCGGCAGGTGGGCCATGCGTTGCTCCTAGGCTTCCATTTCCGACGGCTGGTTGAAGTATTTCGAGCGGTCGGGGGTGAAGGTCACGACCATTCTGGTGCTGGAGCAGGTCATCGTCCGTTCCTGAGTCAAGTCGATGTCCAGGTCTTCACCGCGCAGGCCTTGCCATTGGGCGAGGTATTTGAGGGAGCCGAACTTGTCGCGTTTCTTCAGGCTGCGGCTGACGCCACCTTTCCAGCCGAGCACCGGGAGTTCGCCAGCCAGGCAGCGTTTTGCAAGATCGGGGAATTTGGCGGCACGTTCGCGGCCGATTTCCCAGCATTTGATCAGGCCTTTGTCGTCGGCTTCCCACAGTTGATCCCGGGTCAGGCCCGATCGGGGAGGTGCTTTGATGCTGCAGTGGATGCGATGGCTCATTCTGGTTCCTTGAATGCGGGTTTTTATTGAACAGCTCCGCTGTACCCGTTGAGGGGGCGATGGTATGAGGCGGATGGCTGGCATGCAACCGCATATTTCAGCGTGCGGAATGGCTCCCGCCAATGGGCGTGAACGCACTGTTGTTTAACGGTTGTAGGGCTCAGTCCAACAGAAGCCGCGACACGGTCCGTAGCAGCTGGCGAAGCCTGCGTTCGAATCGGTCCGCGCTCGGGCGCAGCAGTCGTCAATCCTGCCTCCACGGTGAACCTGAAAAAACGTGGTGTCTGATTTTACGGCCGCTACGCAGCCGAACGCAGGCTTCGCCAGCTGCTACGGATCGAGTGATGGTGTGAAGGTCTGTCTCCTACAAAAAGCGCTGCAGAGGGGAATTGTCCGACGAGATTTTCAGGTTGTGGTTAGGAAGGGCGCGGGACTAGTGTTTGCGGGTCGCTGCCAATTCAGCGGCCGGGTTTGGTCACCTGTTCAATGTCAGGCGCATGAGCGCCAACCTAAGCATGTCGGCGCTTTTTTTTGCACTTGTCGTTATGCTTCGCGGTGGGCTGTGCGCGGGGCACTTTCGAGTGCGCCGGGTGCCTGACTTCCCGGTTGACCAACCTGCGTACCGCCCACCACCCATCGTTTGGTCACGATGCTGGTGAGCTTCATGAATGTCAGGAGTTTCAACCATGGTCAAAATCACCCCCAATCCCCCCGAAAACCCCAGCGTTTCCCCTTACGATCCCCTCGATTCCAGCAAGCTGCATGAAGCCGCCGAACGTGCGCTGGATTACCACTTACCACCGTTCACCCCGCCACCGAAACTCGATACCCGGCCGGGCAAAATGTTTGTGGTCATTCCCGATGTCGATAACGAAACCCTGCTGGCCCACGCCAGCGAAACCCTGGCGTCAGTGAATGTGTTGGCCAGTGATCTGGCCTTCGAACTGGAAGGTTCGCGGCGTCATGTGGCGCTGGCGATTCAGCAGATGATTGTACTGAGCGAGTTGCTGGTAAATCGGGCGCTGGATAATTTCGATCCGTACGACTCCGACGCGTAGAGCACAACCTTGTGGCGAGGGAGCTTGCTCCCGCTGGGCTACGAAGTAGCCCAAAAACCTGCAATCGTGTTGTATCAGGCACACCGCGCTTACCGGGTCTGCGACTGCTGCGCAGCCGAGCGGGAGCAAGCTCCCTCGCCACAAGGGACTGTCTGCTGTCAGACAGTCCGCGTCAGGTCTCTCACCAGCACCTTACGGCTGCCAGTAACTCTTTTCCCCACTCAACTTCCGTTCGGCCAGTGATCTGGCCTTCGAACTGGAAGGTTCGCGGCGTCATGTGGCGCTGGCGATTCAGCAGATGATTGTACTGAGCGAGTTGCTGGTAAATCGGGCGCTGGATAATTTCGATCCGTACGACTCGGACGCGTAGAGCACAACCTTGTGGCGAGGGAGCTTGCTCCCGCTGGAGCGCGAAGCGGTCCCAAAACCATTCGATGCGGTTTTGCTGGAGGACTGAGTGACTGGGGGTTACGACTGCTGCGCAGCCGAGCGGGAGCAAGCTCCCTCGCCACAAGGGACTGTCTGCTGTCAGACAGTCTGTGTCAGGTCCATCACCAGCACCTCACGGCTGCCAGTAACTCTTCTCCCCACTCAACTTCCGTTCGAGAAAACTCGCCGCGCTGATCAGCGCCAGATGGGTCAGTGCTTGTGGCGTGTTGCCCAGGTGCCTGGCGTGGCTGTCGAACTCTTCGGCGTAGAGTCCGAGCGGGTTGGCGTAGCGCAGCAGTTGTTCGAACTCCAGGTGCGCTTTTTCGATCATACCGGCGCGGGCCAGGCATTCGACGTACCAGAACGAGCAGGCGGCGAAGGCACCCTCGGTGCCGGCGAGGCCATCGATCTGGCTGTCGTTGTGGTAGCGGTACACCATGCCGTCGCGCACCAGGGTTTTCTGGATCGCTTGCAGGGTTGATAGCCAGCGCGGGTCCTTGGCGCTGACGAAGCGCACCAGCGGCATCAGCAACATCGAACCGTCAAGCGCGGTGCCGCCGATGTGCTGGACGAAATGCCCATGTTCGTCGCTCCAGAAGTTGTTCCAGATGTCGGCGTAGATCGCTTGGCGGGTCTGATCCCAGCGGGCGAACGGGGCGGGCAGCGAGCGTTTCGAAGCGAGGCGGATGGCCCGGTCCAGTGCCACCCAGCACATCAGACGTGAATGCAGGAAATGATGCTGCTCACCCCGCATTTCCCAGATGCCGACATCCTCTTGTTGCCAGCTATCGCAAACCTGATCGACCACCTTGATGGCATGTTGCCAACTCTCATGGGAAATGGCCTCACCGTACTTGTTGACCAGGTACACCGCGTCCATCAACTCGCCGAAAATATCCAGCTGAACCTGCTCGTAGGCCTGGTTGCCGATACGTACCGGCTTGGCATTGCCGTGACCGGACAAGTGCCCGAGTTCGATTTCCGGCAGTTGCTGACGACCGTCGATGGCATACAGGACGTTGAGCTTCATCGCATTGCCATGGCAGTCGCTCATCCGTCCGTGCAACCAGCGCATGTAGGCGTTGGCTTCATCGACAAAGCCCAGGCGCATGAAGGCGTAGACGGTGAAGGAGGCATCGCGGATCCAGGTGTAGCGATAGTCCCAGTTGCGGGCGCCGCCGGGTATTTCCGGCAGGCCGAAGGTCGCGGCGGCGAGGATCGAGCCGTGTTTGCGCGAGGTCAGCAGCTTCAGCGCCAGTGCCGAGCGGTTGACCATTTCGCGCCAGCGTCCGCGGTAATTGGATTGCCCGATCCAGTCGCGCCAGTATTTCAGCGTGCGTTGCAGGCACAGGTCGCTGTTTTCATCCTTGAAACGTGGGTCGTCGAGGGCGCCGAGTAGAAATTCGGCGCTTTGGCCCTGTTTGAGGCTGAACGTGGCGACGGCAGCGTCTTTCACAACCTGCATCGGCTGATTGGCGTGCAGGCGTAAACCTGGCTGGTGAGCGGCTTCGAAGCAGATGTCAGTACCGTCGACCCGCGCTATGGTCTGCGCTCGGGCGTAGTCATGGCGCACCGCGCAATGCAGGTGGAACGTGGCGTGGCCACTGACCAGCCGCACACGACGGATCAACAGGGGCAGGGCGTCGTCGTTGTCGCCGACCGGCAGCAGGTCGGTGATTTCCACCACGGCCTGCTCACTCAACCAACGGGTTTGCAGTACGTTGGTGTCGGGCAGGTAGATTTGCTCGCGCCGGGCATCGGGCAGGTCGGGTGCCAGTTGGAAAATCCCCGCGTCCGGGGTGTCCAGCAATGAGCAGAAGATCGACGGACTGTCGAATTCCGGCCAGCAGAAAAAGTCCACGCTGCCCATGTCGTTGATCAGTGCGGCACTGCGCATGTCCCCGATGATGCCGTGGGCGTCGATAGCGCTTTGTCGCTCGTTGTAATGATCAGCCATTGCTGCGTCACTCCGGATAGAGACACATGCTCTGTCGATGAACAGTGTGCTGCCGATGAGATGTGCCTATCAGTCAGCTTTCGACGGGCGGGCTTATCAGGTGACTGGCGCAAGGTGGCGTGAGTTCATGTTTGGCGGGCTTATTTGTGGCTTTTTTACTACCTGGACGCTTTATGGCAAGTTGCACGCCTCAGCAGAGGATGGAACCCGATGGCAAATTCCTATCAAGCGCTATTCAACGCCCCCGGCAGCCGCGCTTTTGTGCTGGCGGGAATGGTCGCGCGCATGCCGATCTCGATGACCGGCATCGGCCTGATCACCATGCTCTCGCAGTTGCAGGGCGGTTACGCGTTGGCCGGGTCAGTGGCGGCGACCTTTGCCTTGTCCACGGCGTTTTGCGCGCCGCAGGTGTCGCGCATGGTCGACCGTTTTGGTCAGGGGCGGGTGCTGCCGGTGTCGGCCTTGGCCGGCGGTTGCGCGTTGTTGCTGCTGTTGCTCTGTACACGATTGCAAGCGCCGAACTGGACGCTGTTTGTGTTCGCCGCGCTGGCCGGTTGCATGCCGAACATGTCGGCGATGGTCCGGGCGCGCTGGACCGAGCTGTATCGTGGTCAACCGCAGTTGCAAACCGCCTATGCGCTGGAGTCGGTGCTGGATGAGGTGTGTTTTATCGTCGGACCACCACTCTCGGTGGGGCTGTGCGTGGTGGTGTTTCCCGAGGCCGGGCCGTTGGTGGCGTTGCTGATGTTGGCGATCGGGGTGAGCGCGTTTGTGTTGCAGCGCAGCACCGAGCCGTCGGTGCATCCGCATGACGCCGATCAACCGGGCTCGGTCGTTGGTTCGGCGGATGTACGCCTGTTGATGCTGTTGATGGGGGCCATGGGCACCATCGTCGGGGTGGTGGATGTGGTCAGCGTGGCCTTCGCCCAACAGCAAGGCCAGCCGGCAGCGGCAAGCATCGTGCTGTCGGTGTATGCCATCGGCTCGTGCCTGGCCGGGTTGGCGTTCGGCGCGTTGAAACCCGACGTGCCGTTGCCGCGTTTGTTTCTGTACGGCGGAGTGGCGACGGCGCTGACCACGCTGCCGTTGTTATTGGCGGGGAACATTTTCGGGTTGTCGCTGGCGGTGTTTGTTGCCGGGCTGTTTTTCGCACCGACGCTGATTGTCGCCATGGGGTTGGTGGAGCGCATTGTGCCGCCAGCCAAACTCACGGAAGGCCTGACCTGGCTGATCACCGGCCTGAGCATCGGCGTGGCGATCGGCGCAGCCGGTTCCGGCTGGCTGGTGGATGCCTTCGGCGCACGCAGCGGGTTTTGGCTGTCGATTGCGGCGGGGACGGTGGTGCTGGGCTCGGCCATCCAGAGTTATCGCCGGCTCAGGTGAGCGTTAGCGCGCGCTGACTCAGGTCCACAACCTGGCGCAGAACCTGTGGGAGCGTGGCTTGCCCGCGAAGCGAGCACCGCGATTTTTCAGGCATTGCGCGTTATCGTTCATCGCGGGCAAGCCACGCTCCCACAGGTACGGCGACTAATTTGTGTTGTGCATCATCCGTTCCCCCTTCACAGATAACTTGAGTGAGGGGGAATGCGGTGACCCAACTGACACTGCTGTGCCTGCCCTATTCGGGCGCGAGCGCCATGGTCTACAGCCGCTGGCGGCGCAAGCTGCCGGAATGGCTGCAGGTCAAGCCGGTGGAGCTGCCGGGGCGGGGCGCGCGTTTTGACGAGCCGTTGCAGACCGACATGCGCGAACTGGCGCTGCAACTGGCCCGGGAACAACGTTCGTCCTTGAAGGCGCCTTATGCCTTGTTCGGCCATAGCCTCGGGGCCTTGCTGGCGTGTGAAATGGCCCACGCCTTTCGGGCACTGGGCGCGCCGGAACCGGTGGCGCTGTTCGCGTCCGGAACGGCTGCACCGACAATGCGTTCGGACTATGACCGTGGCTTTTCCGAACCCAGGACCGACGCCCAACTGATCGAGCAATTGCGCGCCCTCGGCGGCACCAGCGAAGAAGTGCTGGGCAACGCAGAGCTAATGAGCCTGACGCTGCCGATCCTGCGGGCGGACTTTTTGCTGTGCGGGCGTTTTCAGCCCCAGGAACGACCACCGCTCAAGTGCCCGGTGCACGTGTTCGGCGGCAAGGCCGACCGGGCCAGCACCGAGCAATTGATCGGCTGGAGCCAGGAAACCCTGGGCAGTTTCTCGGTGGACATGCTGGCCGGCGGGCACTTCTTCATTCATGAGCATGAAGCCAAAGTGCTGCGGGCGATCAAGGGCTACTTGGAGATTCACCATTGGCGGCATGCCATGGTGGCTGTCGGGTAATCATCGCTTCTATATGAAAGATCGCAGCCGGCGTTTTGTTATTTCATGCCCTGAAAACACTCAACCTGAACCCTTCCTGAAGAACTTCCGATTTCATCCGGCGAAAATTGTTTCAAGGTTTACGCGCTTAAAAGTGCGGCGTAAGCTGCGCGCGTTTTCATCAATAGCGGAGACCCACGTGGGTACTTGTTCGAGTGACAGTAGTCGGCCGGTTACGGTAACCGGCATATTCTCGGCAAGATAACGCGCAGTTTCCTGTGCTGTTGTCTCGCCGCAAAGCGAGCAGCGGCATCCTGATCGTGGCCAGTCCTGGCCCGAGTCCTGACGTCCTCTCAACGACACTGAATCGTGTGTGATGCCGACCTTTGCGTCGTCATTGCAGCCTATCGACGCGCCTGTCTTTTTGACGGGCGGGCCGGATCCGCTTTGCCCGTTTGATGGCAAGGCGTGAGGTCGGCCGTACCTGCTCGTGGGTTTCCCGGCCGATCCTTGGGGGAACCGCCATGAAACTCACTCTGTTGAAAGAGTTCTTCGCAGGCTTTCTGCGGACCCGACACTTCGCCCGGCACTTCCGCCGACTGGCGTTGCTGGAAAGCTTCACCGACACGCCGGTCAACCGTGAGGTGCCGCCCACCCTGGCGCAAACCCTGGTGGCCGCCGCCAACAGCGACACCGGCAGCCTGCTGGAAAAACTCGGCAGTCACAGTGACGGCCTGAGCGACAGCGAGGCCGAGGCGCTGCGTGAGCAGTTCGGCCTCAACGAAGTCGAGCATGAGCAGCCACTGCCATGGTGGACGCACCTGTGGCACTGCTACAAAAACCCGTTCAACCTGCTGTTGACCTTGCTGGCCGTGATCTCGTGGCTGACCGACGACCTGAAGGCCGCCACGGTGATTTTCTCGATGGTGGTGCTCTCGACCCTGTTGCGCTTCTGGCAAGAGGCCAGGTCGAACAAGGCCGCCGATGCGCTCAAGGCGATGGTGAGCAACACCGCGACCGTGATGCGCCGTGACTTCAGCGCTGAACCTGCGACGGTGTTTGGCAAACTCTATGGTGCGGCAGCCCGGGTCAAAGGGGCGCAGCGCATTGAACTGGCGATCAAGCAACTGGTGCCGGGCGACCTGATCGTGCTCTCGGCCGGCGACATGATTCCTGCCGATTGCCGGGTGCTCAGCGCCAAGGACCTGTTCGTCAGCCAGGCGGCGATGACCGGTGAATCGATGCCGGTGGAAAAATTCCCGCGCCAGCAGGACAACGACACCAGCAACCCGCTGGACCTCGACAATATTCTGTTCATGGGCACCAACGTGGTGTCGGGCGCGGCCACGGCGGTGATTCTGACCACCGGCAACAACACCTATTTTGGTGCGCTGGCCCAACGTGTCGGCGCCACCGATCGCGTGCCGACTTCATTCCAGACCGGCGTCAACAAAGTCAGCTGGCTGCTGATCCGTTTCATGTTCGTGATGGCGCCGTTGGTGCTGTTCATCAACGGTTTCACCAAGGGTGACTGGATGCAGGCGCTGCTGTTCGCGCTGTCCATCGCCGTGGGCCTGACCCCGGAAATGCTGCCGATGATCGTCACCTCGACCCTGGCCAAGGGCGCGGTGTTCCTGTCGCGCAAAAAAGTCATCGTCAAACGCCTCGACGCAATCCAGAACTTCGGCGCGATGGACGTGCTCTGTACCGACAAGACCGGCACCCTGACCCAGGACAAGATCTTCCTGGCGCGGCATGTCGACGTCTGGGGCGAAGAGTCCGAAGACGTGCTGGAAATGGCCTACCTGAACAGCTACTACCAGACCGGGCTGAAAAACCTGCTGGACGTGGCGGTGCTCGAGCACGTTGAAATACAGCGTGAACTGAACGTCGGCAGCGCCTTTCGCAAGGTCGATGAAATCCCGTTCGACTTCAATCGCCGGCGCATGTCGGTGGTGGTGGCCGAGCAGCACCAGCCCCATCTGCTGATCTGCAAAGGCGCGGTGGAAGAAGTGTTGGCGGTGTGCAAGCGTGTGCGTCACGGCGAGGCTGAGGAAGCGCTGACCGATGAGCTGCTGGCACGGATTCGTCAGGTCACGGCCGAGCTCAACGAAGAAGGCTTGCGCGTTGTCGCGGTGGCCGCGCGGTCAATGCCGGCCGGTCGCGACACTTACAGCCTGGGCGATGAACAGGAGCTGACGCTGATCGGTTACGTGGCGTTCCTCGATCCGCCGAAAGAAAGCACCGCGCCTGCGCTCAAGGCCCTGGCTGCCCACGGTGTGGCGGTCAAAGTGCTGACCGGTGACAACGAACTGGTGACCGCAAAAATCTGCCGCGAAGTGGGCCTGGAGCAACAAGGCCTGCTGATGGGCAATGACATCGAACGCATGAGCGACGCCGAGTTGGCGCTGGCAGTGGAGACCACCAATGTCTTCGCCAAACTGACGCCGACGCACAAGGAGCGCATCGTTCGCCTGCTCAAGGCCAACGGGCACGTGGTCGGTTTCATGGGCGACGGCATCAACGACGCGCCGGCGTTGCGTACCGCCGATATCGGTATTTCGGTGGACAGTGCGGTGGACATCGCCAAGGAAGCGGCCGACATCATTCTGCTGGAAAAGAGCCTGATGGTGCTGGAGGAGGGCGTGCTGGAAGGCCGGCGGACCTTCGCCAACATGCTCAAGTACATCAAAATGACTGCCAGCTCGAACTTCGGCAACGTGTTCTCGGTATTGGTGGCGAGTGCGTTTATCCCGTTCCTGCCGATGTTGCCGATGCACCTGCTGGTGCAGAACCTGCTGTATGACATTTCGCAGATCGCCATCCCGTTCGATAACGTTGATGACGAGATGCTGAGAAAACCACAACGCTGGCAGCCGGCTGATGTCGGGCGCTTCATGATCTTCTTCGGCCCGATCAGTTCGGTGTTCGACCTGCTGACGTTCGCCTTGATGTGGTATGTGTTCGATGCCAACACCCCGGACCATCAAACCCTGTTCCAGTCGGGCTGGTTCGTGGTCGGGTTGCTGACCCAGACGCTGATCGTGCACATGATCCGCACGCCGAAGATTCCGTTCCTGCAAAGCCGTGCAGCCACGCCGTTGCTGGTGATGACCGGAATCATCATGCTGGTGGGAATCTTCCTGCCGATGGGGCCGCTGGCGCATTACTTCAAGTTGCAGGCGTTGCCGTCGCTGTACTTTGTGTTTTTGCCGGTGATCCTGCTGGCATACATGGCGCTGACCCAGGCGGTGAAAGGCTTCTACATCCGCCGGTTTGGCTGGCAATAAGCCGTTTTCGCGACGAACGCATCCCCTGTGGCGAGGGGCAGCCCCCTCGCCACAACAAAAAAATTAAAAGTAGATGGAACTGTTTCTTTCAGAAAGGTCCTACAGAAACCCCGCGGCATTGCCCTTAGTCTCAGGCGCTCTTGATAAGGGTGGGCGTAAACAGCCGCACCGTCATTGTAGGGTCAATCAACCATGCCGAATAAAGCGTTACGTATCCTGATCGCCGATGAGCAGCATTTTCATCGCATGAAAATCGAGCGCAGGCTGAATCAGCTCGGTTACTACCGAATTGCCCCCGTGCATTCCCTTGTAGAGCTGCTCAGCGTTGTCGAATACGGCTGTGAGCCGTTTGATCTGGTGATCATCAATGCAACCTTGTGTACCGGGACCGGCCTGGACCTGGTGGCGTTCTGCCAAGACAACCAGCAGATCTGTCATACATTGATCTACGATGCCCAGAAAGCCGGCCTGCCCGCGTTGTTCGCCGTCCAGCAGCACAACGTGCGGATCAGCCAGGACCGCGTACCGGACCAGGAAACCCTCGAAGGGCTGATGAGTCGCGTCGATATACCGGCTCACGGTTCCCGGCGTGGGCACGCCCGGCAGCAGGGCGGTTTGCGCGCCTGAGGCACACGACCGTTGGTCTGAACTGTCAACTTTGACAGGTAGTTTCGCCCTGTTTCTCGTGCAACAGTCGTTGCGCAGCCGTTGTGTCAGCCTTGGCAAATGCCGAGGGCGGCACGCCGGGGTTTTTGGGCGTTTCTACAGGAGTTGCCATGAGTTCAGCGCTGATCGTGGACGATCACCCGGTTGTTGTGGCCGCCATAAAAATGCTGCTGGCGGCGCTTAGGGACTCTAAAGACAGACTGATGTTCCAGACCATTCTGGAGTCATCCAATGGCGCTCATGCGCTGCAAATGATCCGTGAGCATTTACCCGTTCTGGTGGTGCTGGACCTGAGTATGCCCAAGCTTGGCGGGCTGGATCTCCTGAGCCGTTTGCAGCACGAACGGTTGCCCTGCAGGATTTTAGTCTTCACCTCCTTTGAACCAAGGTTTTATGTCCAGCGCTGCATGAAGGCCGGGGCCTTGGGTTTCGTCGCGAAAACCAATGATCTGGAGGACCTGCGTAAAGCCATTAATGCGTTGATGTCCGGCTACACGTGTTTCCCTCAGGTCGACACTGACTCAGTGAACCTGGACGCACTGCAACTCAACGAATTGCAGATGATCGAGAAGCTCTCCGACCGTGAACTGACCATCTTTCGATATCTGGCGCTTGGCTTTAGCAACAAGCAGATCGCCGAAGTCATGTACCTCAGCCACAAAACCATCAGCACCTACAAAACCCGCTTGATCGCAAAGCTTAATGTGAAATCCTTGGTTCATCTGGTGGATTTCGCCAAGCGTAATCAGCTGATCTGAATGCAGATGAGCCTGCGCGTATGGCTGATTGCCTTGACGTTGCTCAGTCCCTTCTGGTCGGTGGACAGCTTCGCCGCAAAACCACAGCTGCTGAAGCTGCAAGGGCGTTCGGTCGTCGACGATTACCAGGTCGAACTGGAAGATGCCGACTGGCGCTGGCTGCGCGAGCAGGGCAGCTTGCGACTGGGCGCTTCTGCGCCGGATTACGCGCCGTTCGAGGTCACCATCAGCGACAAGTACCTGGAAGGTATTACTGCCGATTTTGCGGTCCTGCTCAGCCAGCTACTGCACATCCCGGTCGAGGTGAAACGCTATCGGACCCGAGGCGAGGTGATTGCCGCGTTGAAGCAGGGCAATGTCGATCTGTTGGGCACCGCCAACGACTTTGAAGCGGCCGATCCGCAGCTTTTGATGTCGCGTACCTATGCCGAAGACGCCCCGGCCCTGGTCACCCGCTTGGGCGACAGCGCCCGGCTGACACCCGACCTTGAGGGGCAGCGGGTGGCGATGCTCGATCATTATTTGCGACCCGAAGCGGTCTACGCGGTTTATCCCAAGGCACACCTTCAACTGTATGACTCGACATTGAGTGCCATCGGCGCCGTGGCTTTCGGCGGTGCCGATATCTATTTGGGCGACTCCCTCAGTGCCGGTTACCTGATCAATAACAGTTACCTGAACAACGTGCAGCTGGCGGGATTTGCCCGCCTGGACGTCAACGCATTCGGCTTTTCGGTGAGTGCCGACAACCCTCGATTGCGGCGGATTATCGATGCCGCGTTGGCGGTGATTCCTGTGCAGGAACGCATGACGGTTCTGCGCCGCTGGAGTGCCGGCAGTAGTTTCAGCGGTGCGCAACGCTTGCAGTTGAGTGCCCGCGAACAACGTTGGATGGATAGCCACCCATCGGTCAGAGTCGGGGTCATCGACAACTTTGCACCCTTGTCTTTTTATGACGATAAGGGCGAGTTCAGAGGCCTCAGCGCCCAGGTCCTGGACCGGATCAGCCTGCATACCGGGCTGAAGTTCGAGCTCGTGCGCGGCCATTCGTTGTATCAGCAAATAGAGCAGGTCAAGCAAGGCGGGATCGACCTGCTGGCTGTGATTACCCCGAGTAACGAGCGTCAGGCGGAACTGCGTTTTACTCGACCGTATCTGATCAATCCCTTTGTCCTGGTCAGCGCAGGCGGTACCGGGGACCCTGGGACGCTGGACGACCTGGCCGGTAAGCGGTTGGCGATTTACAGCGGTCATGCGCTGCGCGAGTTCATCATTGCGCGCGTTCCCAGTGCGCACTTCGTTGATGTGCAAACCCCCGCCCAAGGTATGGCGCTGGTCGCCAAGGGGCAAGCCGACGCGGCATTGAGCTCGTTGATCATTGCTCGCTACCTGATTGCTCGGGAGTACCGTCACGTTCTGGAGATCACCAGCACGGTGGGCACCGAACCGGCACACATCAGCTTCGCGACCAACCGTGGAGCCCTTGAACTCAACTCAATCCTCAATAAAGCTCTGTTAAGCATTCCCCCGGAAGAAATGGACGAATTGGCCAACCGCTGGCGCAATGAACTGCCGGTGGATGACAGCTACTGGTCGCGCCACCGCACTGCCATCCTTCAGGGTTTTTTGGCCGCGGGACTGTTGCTGCTGTTGGCGCTGGGCTGGATTGCCTACCAGCGCAACCTGATCCGCAAGCGCCAGCAATTGCTGCAACAGGTGCAGCAAGCCAGGGACGCGGCAGACGATGCCAACCGTGCCAAAACCACCTTCCTGGCAACCATGAGCCATGAAATCCGCACGCCAATGAACGCTGTGATCGGCATGCTCGAACTGGCGATGTTGCGAGCTGAGGAGGGCGTCACCGACCATCTTGCGATAGAGGTGGCATGGAATGCAGCGCGGCAGATGCTGGAGCTGATCGGCGATATTCTGGACATCGCGCGGATCGAGTCGGGGCATTTGTCCCTGACCCCGGAACGCGCGAATCTGTTGGCGCTGGTCGGTTCGGTGAGCAACGTGTTTGAAGGTCTGGCGCGGCAAAAGAACCTGCTTTGGCAGGTCGAACTGGATGCCCGTAGTGACCGCGATGTGTTGATCGACCCGATGCGTTTCAAGCAAATCGTCTCCAACCTGCTGAGCAACGCGATCAAGTTCACCCGCACCGGACAGATCAGCCTGACGCTACGAGTAGAGCCCGCTGCCGTTCACGGGAACCTGGCGATCAGCCTGCGTATCAAGGACAGCGGGATTGGCATCAGCGAGTTCGACCAGCAGCGATTGTTCAGTCCGTTTGTACAGGCCAGCAATAGCCCGCAGGATGGCCGCAGTGGCTCCGGGCTGGGCTTGCTCATTAGCCGTTCACTGTGCGAGATGATGGGGGGGCGATTGCAATTGAGCAGCACGCTGGGCGCGGGTACGCAAATCGACGTCAGCCTCGATGTACTGGCATTGCAGCCGCTGGCCGCGCCGCCACCGATTGAGACTGCGTCATCGGAGCGAGGGCACTCGTTGAACATTCTGGTGGTTGACGACTACCCGGCCAATCGCCTGTTGCTGGTACAACAACTGAGCCGTCTCGGGCACCGTGTGTGTGATGCCCAGGACGGTGAGCAGGGGCTCGAATGCTGGCGTAAAGATACGTTCGAGGTGGTGATCACCGATTGCTACATGCCGAACCGCAGCGGTTACGAGTTGGCCATGGCGATTCGTGACGAGGAGCGGGCCAATGGGGATGTGCCTTGCCTGATCCTCGGTTTCACTGCCAATGCCCAGCCCGAAGAAAAGATCCGCTGCATGGAAGCCGGGATGGACGATTGCCTGTTCAAGCCCATCGGCCTGAAGGACCTGAGTGCCCGTCTGGCCGGCGTGACGCCGGACACCAACACGCGACAACCGCTCGAAACGCTGCCGGCCAGCGCTGCCGAAATCGACCTCGGCAGCCTTGAAGAACTGGCCGGACCTGACCGCAGCCTGATCAATAAATTACTGGCTGAGCTGGCCGCCAGTAATGCCGAGGACCTGGCACGCTTACAGGGCTTTTACCGCCAACGTGACCGCATGGGCTTGCGGGAGCTGGCCCACCGGATCAAGGGCGGCGCGCAAGTGGTCAAGGCCCGGCGCCTGGTTCAGTGTTGCGAACAACTGGAAGCTGCCTGCGGCGGGCGCGACAACAACGTATTGAGCCAGGCGGTGCAGGCCTTGCAAGACGCCATGGAGCGTTTGGCTCTGCACCTGGAGCAACGCTGAGCGGCCCTGCTCAATCCCAGTCGGGAGCGATACCTTTCGGGCTGGTCAGGCGCTGGCCGCGCTCAAGCCCGGCGATCAGCGCCATATCGGCTTCGCTCAACGTCAGGTCGCGGGCCGCCAGGTTGCTGTCGAGGTTGACCCGTTGGGTCGAAGACGGGATCACCGCGTAACCCTGCTGCATGGCCCAGGCCAGCGTGACTTGCGCCGGGGTTGCCTGATGCCGCTCGGCGATCTGCTGGATGACCGGGTCCTTCAGGACTTCGCCATAGGCCAGGGTCATGTAGGAGGTGATTTGAATACCCTGGCTCTGGGCGAATTCGACCACTGTGCGGTTTTGCAGGTAAGGGTGCAGTTCGATCTGATTGGTCGCGATGTTGTCCGCGCCGACCGCGTCGATGGCTTGTTGCATGAGGTCGACGGTGAAGTTCGACACACCGATCTGCCGGGTCAGGCCCAGCGCCTTGGCTTCCAGCAGGGCGCCCATGAATTCATGCACCGGCACCTGGTTTTCCGGGGACGGCCAGTGGATCAGCGTCAGGTCGAGGTAGTCGGTTTTCAGTTTGCGCAGGCTGTCTTTCAAGCTGCTGATCAGCTGGTCCTTGGCGAAATTGGCGATCCAGATCTTGCTGGTGATGAACAGTTCTTCGCGGGCAATGCCGCTGGCGGCGATGGCCTGGCCGACGTCGGCTTCGTTGTCGTAGATCTGCGCGGTATCGATCGCCCGGTAACCGAGTTCAAGGCCGGTGCTCACCGAATCGATGACCACCTGGCCTTGCAGGCGAAACGTACCGAGGCCGAAGGCTGGAACAGACATGTGTGACTCCAAGGGTTGTGACAGGAATGGCCGCGAGTATCCCGGTCTGCATCCTTGAGAAAAACCGCTGTATCGGCAAAGCACTCTTTACTGAAAATCACGAATCCAGGGCACCTTGCGATCAAACACTCCTACACTGTACCCAATCTGTGCGATCTTCACGCCATTGGCTTTGCTGGAGTTGCTTGATGTTGTCACTTCTCACCGATCACCCGATGTTCTGCGCCCTGGCGCTGATTCTGCTCGACATCCTGCTGTGGCGGTTGGTCAGTGTCAGTCACTGGCAGTTGGTCGTGCGGGTGGTGATTTTTGCGTTGTTCAGCGCCGTGCTGTTCAACGAAGGCATGAACCCGATGGACGTGGCGCCCTGGCCGGAGAACGTGCCGTTGCACCTGGCTGCGACCGGATTGCAGATCGGTTGGTGGCTGTTCGGCGCGCGAACCCTGACGGTATTGCTCGGCACGGTGATGATGCAACGGGTCGGGCATACCGGCCGGCTGTTGCAGGATTTGCTCGGTGCGGTGATTTTCCTGATCGCGATCATTGCCGCCCTGGCGTATGTGCTCGATTTGCCGGTCAAAGGCGTGCTGGCGACTTCCGGTGCCCTGGCGATCATTGTCGGCCTGGCATTGCAGAGCACCCTCAGCGACGTGTTTTCCGGCATCGTGCTCAACACCACCAAACCCTATCAACTGGATGACTGGATCTCCATCGACGGCACTGAAGGCCGGGTCACCGACATCGACTGGCGGGCCACGCGGCTGCAAACCTCACAGGGCAGCATGGCGGTGATCCCCAACTCGTTGGCGGCCAAGGCCAAGATCATCAACTTCAGCCGGCCCAGCGACATTTTCGGCATTACCATCAGCCTGCAACTGAGCCCTCATGCACGCCCGCACACGGTGATCGAAGCGCTGGAGCGGGCGATGCAGGGTTGCCGGCCGTTGCTCGGCAAACCGGCACCGAGCGTTTCCTTGAAAAGCTCCAGCGCCAGTGGCGTGGAGTACGAGATCATCGGCTTTGTATCGTCCATGGGGCAAAAACGTGAAGTGCGCAATCTGCTGTACGACCTGGCCTTCCGGCATTTGCGTGCGTCAGGCGTGAGCCTGTTGTCGACCGCAGAAACCACAACACCGCCGGACCTTTCGCGGCCACGGGCGTTGCTCGAAAGCTCGAGTATTTTCTCGACCTTGCGTTCGGAAGAGAAAGACACCTTCAGCCAGAACATGACGCTTATTACCTTCCGTCCCGGGGAAATGATCCTGCCGGCGGGTGAGGTCAGCGATCACCTGTTCATCATCGAATCCGGGGTGGTGTCGGTGGCCTTGAGCCGTGGCGGCAACAAGTTCGAAGCCGGGCGCATGGGGCCGGGCGAGGTGATCGGCGAAGCCGGGATTCTCTCGGATAAATCGGTACCGGCGGACTTTACGGCCAAGACCTTCTGCACCTTGTACCGGATCGAAAAGGAATACCTCAGACCCTGTCTCGACGCCCGCCACGACATCAACGAAGCGATGCAGACGCTGCTGGATTTCCGCTTGCACACTGCGCAAACCCTGACTCAGGAAGTGCCGAAAGTGGTGGAGAAGAAGGGCTTTCTGCAGTGGTTGCGTAGCCGGACGTAGGCCGTTACGGCGCCTTATGAAACAGAGGCGGGCCCGACCAGTTATGCCGCTCAAAGCGCTTCGTAGCAGCTGCCGAGCCCGCGAGGCTGCGTTCGAGGACGCAGTCCTCGCCAACCTGTGTACACGGTTTGCCTGAAAGAACGAGTTGCCTGATTTTACGACTGCTTCGCCCGAGCGCGGACCGAGCCAAACGCAGCCTCGCGGGCTCGGCAGCTGCTACGGTTGTTGTTACACCGGTGAATCGAGGTGATCCCGCTCTCGATTCACCGCCAACCCGGCCGCAGAAACGCTCGCGCCAAAAGACGGGCAKGCCAGTCATTGGCTACCTCGACTTCTGAATAATTGGCTATTTGTGCCAATCGCCGGCAGCGCTACCGTATGGCGCATTCCCACTTGCTACGGAGCTGACCATGCACTCTCGTGTCGATTTCTACACCGCCTCGCCGGATGCCCTCAAAGCCATGATCGCGCTGGAAAGCGCAGTGACAAAACTGCCGTTGGAAAAGTCGCTGATCGAACTGGTCAAGCTGCGTGCCTCGCAAATCAATGGCTGTGCCTTTTGCGTCGACATGCACACCGCCGATGCGCGCAAAGCTGGCGAGACTGAACGCCGTCTGTATGCGGTGTCGGTCTGGCGTGAAACACCGTTCTTCACCCCGCGTGAACGCGCGGCGCTGGCCTGGACCGAAGCCCTGACTCGCATCAGTGAAACTCACGCCCCGGACGAGGATTACGCCCTGTTGAGCGCCGAGTTCGACGCCAGGGAAATGGTCGACCTCAGCGTGGCGATTACCACCATTAACGCCTGGAACCGACTGGCGGTGGGTTTCCGCAAAATGCCCCAGGCCTGAGTCGGGATCAATGAGCGTCTGCTGACGGCGCAGCCGGTGGTTGCACCTTGCGCATCAACGGCACCATCAGCGTGGCGATCATGAAGCAGACCATGATCGTCAGGAACGCGTCGCCATAGGTTTGCGTCTGGGCTTCGCGGTAGGTCAGCAGCCACAGTTGGTGCAGGCTGGCGGTGACGCCCGCGTCGCCGCTCTGACCCAGGGCGGCGAAGTTGCTGCCGACCTGTGACAGCCACTGGTTCAGGGCTTCATTGCTGCTGTTCAGGTGCTCGGCCAGTCGCGTGAAGTGCAGGTTGGTGCGGTCATTGAGGATCGTTGCGCAGGCGGCAATACCAATCGCACCTCCCAGGTTGCGCATCAGGTTGAACAACCCCGACGCGTGCTTCAACCGCGCCGGGGCCAACCCGCCCAATGTCAGCGTGACCGCAGGCGGCACCGCCAATTGCTGGGCAATCCCGCGTAACGCTTGCGGCAGGATCAACTCCCTGGCGCCCCAGTCATGGGTGATCGGGCTGAAGTCCCACATCGACAACGCAAACAGCCCAAGGCCGGTCATCATGATCCAGCGCAGGTCGACGCGGTTGGCCAGAAAGGCATACAGCGGAATCGCCATGATCTGGAACACCCCGGTGGAAAACACCGCCAGACCAATGTCCAGTGCCCCATAACCGCGAACCCGACCAAGAAACAACGGCGTCAGGTAAATGGTCGCGAACAGGCCGATCCCGGTGACAAATGAAAAGAAGCAGCCGAGGGCAAAGTTGCGGTCTTTCAGCGCCCGCAGATCAACGATCGGGTTGGCCACGTGCAAGCTCCGGCCGATGAACGCCAGGCCCGCCAGCCCGGAAATCCACGCGGTGGTCAGAATCGTCTGGTCGCTGAACCAGTTCCAGCGCGGACCTTCCTCCAGGGTGTATTCCAGGCACCCGAGAAACAGTGCCATGAATACCATGCTCAGGTAATCCGCACCCTTGAGCAGGGACAATTCCGGCTGGTCGATTTTCACCAGCATTGGCACTGCGACGGCGACGAAAATCCCCGGCACCAGGTTGATGTAGAACAGCCAGTGCCAGGACGACACGTCGGTGATCCAGCCGCCAATCACTGGCCCCAGGGTCGGTGCCAATGAGGCCACCGCGCCAATGGTCGCGGCGGCGATGACCCGTTGTTTGCCGCTGAAGAAAAAGAACGCGGTGGTGAACACCAACGGAATCATCGAGCCGCCGAGAAACCCTTGCAGGGCCCGGAAGGCGATCATGCTCTGGATGTTCCAGGCCGCGCCGCAGAGTAGGCTGGCGAGGGTGAAACCGACCGCCGAAGCGCAGAACAACCAACGGGTGGAAAACACCCGCGACAACCACCCGGACAGCGGAATTACGATGATTTCAGCAATCAGGTAGCTGGTCTGCACCCAGGCGGTTTCGTCGGTACCGGCCGAGAGCCCGCCGCCGATGTCACGCAGCGAGGCTGAAACAATCTGGATATCCAGCAGCGCGATGAACATGCCGATGCACATGGTGGCGAAGGCAAACACCTTGGTCGCCGTCGCCATGCTCGCGGCATTGAACGGTTGAGCCTGGGCGGTGAGGGCGCGGCTCATGGTGCGCTGGCCCGGGCGATGGCAACGGTGGTTTCCTTGGGCGCGGTTTTGGTATCAACCGACGCGGTCACCGACAGCCCTGGACGCAACTGGCCGAGCACGCCGTCGGCCGGATCGAGGAGGATCCGCACCGGCACCCGCTGAACGATTTTGGTGAAGTTGCCGGTGGCGTTTTCTGGTGGCAACACACTGAACTGCGCGCCAGTAGCCGGCGCCAGGCTGTCCAGATGGCCATGGAATTCACGGCCCGAGAGCACGTCGGCATGAATGCTCACGCGCTGGCCGGGCACCATGTGCGCCAGCTGATCTTCCTTGAAGTTGGCATCGACCCAGAGTCCGCTGGCCGGCACCACCGAGAGCAGTTGCGAGCCAGCCTGGGCATAGGCGCCAACCCGCGCCCGACGGTTGCCGATCACCCCGTCGACCGGTGCACGCAGTTCGGTGTAGCCGAGGTTCAATTGCGCGAGATCCCGTTCGGCACGCGCCTGCATTAACGCGGCTTTGGCTTGTTGCTTGCGGGTAGCGATCACGTCCAGCTGCCGTTGCGTTGCGAGGAGTTCGGCCTGTGCCCGGGCACTCTGCGCTTGAGCCGTCTTGAAGGTGGCATCGGCGCGTTGCGCACTTTCCACCGACACCGCATTACTGCCGACCAGTTTCTTGTAGCGGGCATTGTCATCCCGCGAGCGGGCGGTTTCCGCACCCGCGGCATCGATCCCGGCACGCGCCTGACCGATCACCGCATGCTGCAATTGCTCCGTGGCATCGAGGTTGGCCAGCAGCGCTTCTTGCGCCGCAACGGCGCCTTCGGCCTTGGCCAGGCTGGCGCGATAGTCGCGTGAATCGAGGCGTACCAGCAGGTCGCCAGCCTTGACGCGCTGGTTGTCGGTCACCAGCACTTCTTCGACATAACCGGCGACTTTCGGCCCGATCACCGTTACATCGCCACCAATGTAGGCGTCGTCGGTTTCTTCGATGAAGCGGCCGCTGGTCCACCAGTGCGAACCGTAGAGGGCGATCAATACCAGAGCAACAAGGCCCGCAACGGCGAGCAACAAGCGCTTGAGCAAAGGAGGGCGCGCAGGTTGCACGGCCAGGGAAGGATCAACAGTGTTCAGGCTGGTCATGGCAATCCCCTATGGGGTAGCAGTCGTTATTACGGCTGTAATATGACGCGAGTAATATTTTCTGACAAATGATTTTTCCAGCCGCTCGTCGGTTGCCGGTCATCCTGGGGGGACGCTTTTGATAGGGGGTGCTGTGAGCGGGCGTGCGAGCCACACGGCTTGATCGATGAAAACTGTAGTGATGTTTAATTATTAAATACGACGTAGGCAGCGTCTTGCATTTGTGTAGTCAGGGTTTGACTATCACGGCAATTGATAGCGTGGCATTAGGCCGGTTAATCGAATGCAAGGATGTTGAGTGCCGTTTTCGCTTTCTGTTGTTCCGCGTTTTTCCACCCCCTTCTTTCCACGTTTGTTGGCCGCGCTGCTGAGCCTGAGCATCGCTGCGCTCCAGGCTGCAGAACCCTCGGCACTCGGCCAGGAAGGGCTGCGTCAGCAACAGCAGCAACAACGCGACCTGCAACAACTGCAACTGGAACAGCGGCGCCGCCAATTGGAACGTGGCAGCTTTGGACCGGCGCCAGGCACTCCGGCGTTGCCCGCGCAGGTCACTGCCGATGAGCGATGCTGGCCCTTGAGCGGGACACGCATTGGCGGCGTCACGCTGTTGAGCCGCCGTGAACTGAATGAGCAACTCAAGCCGCAGATCGCTTCGTGCATGGGTGTCGGCCAGATCAATCATCTGTTGGCGACCATCACCCGCTTGTATGTGGATGCCGGTTACATCGCCAGTCGACCGTACCTGGTCAGCGCCCCGGCGGCCGGTCAGTCGCTGGATATCCGGGTCGATGAAGGTTACGTCGAGTCTATCGAACTGCAGGATCAGAGCTTGCCGGTCGCACTGGGAGGGGCCTTTCCCGGCATGCTCGGCAAGCCGCTGAACCTGCGCGATCTCGAGCAGGGCCTGGATCAGTTGAACCGCTTGCGCTCACTCGATCTGACGGCCGACATCGCCCCCGGCAGCCAGCCTGGTGCCTCGCGGATCATTTTGCGTTCTCGCAGCAGCGCCGCCTCGCGCTGGGCCCTGGGGCTGGGCCTGGATAACCTTGGCAGCGCCAGCACCGGACGCGATCGCGACACCTTGAGCCTGAGTCTGGACAGCCCGTTGCAGCTAAACGATCTGCTCAGCATCAATCTCAGCGACACCCTCAACCACGGCCCGCGATATAGCCGCAATACCAGCCTGTATTACGCCATTCCGTACGGTTACTGGACGTACAGCCTGTTCGCCAGCCATGCCGAATACCGCGCGCCGTTCAAACTCAGCAGCACCACGTTGTACAGCCGCGGGCTGACCGACCAGCTCAGCCTGCGCACCGACCGCGTGTTGTGGCGTGATCAGGGGCATCAGCTCAGCGCCAGCCTGCAACTGGCGCACAAGGACGTCGACAGTTATCTGGAGAACATTCGCCTCGACATTCAAAGCCCGACGCTGACCGTGGCCGAAGCCGGGTTGAACCTGTTCTGGCTCAACAGCGCGGTGTGGAACCTCGACATCAACTACGCCCAGGGCCTGCGCTGGCTGGGGGCCGATGACGATGCCCTGCGCCAGAACAGCAACCTGCCCAAGGCGCAGTTTCACAAGTACCGCGCAAACCTCAGCCAGTGGCGCAATGGCCAGTTCGCCGGGCAAGCCTGGCAGTGGCAGAGCCAGCTCTCGCTGCAATACAGCCCCGACCCGCTGCCGGCCATCGAACAACTGCTGGGTACCGACGATTCCGCGGTCCGCGGTTACCGGGAAAACAGTGCATCCGGCGCCACCGGAGCGATCTGGCGCAACACCTTGCGCTTGCCACTGAACAGCGGCCTGCCGGTGCAAATCACCCCGCGCCTGGGCCTGGACAACGGTTGGCTCAAGGCCGATCACGGCGCTCAAGGTCAACGGCTGAGCGGTGCCAGTGCCGGGCTCAACCTGAGCTGGAAAAACCTGCAAGTCGACATCGACTACCAACGCAGCCTCAACACACCCAAAGGCTTTGGGAATGAACCCGAAACCTGGCTGATGCGCCTGGGCCTGCAGCTATGAAAACCGCCATCCCCGACAGCCTGAAACAGCCGCGGTATCTGAGCGCGACAGCAGCGGCGTACTCCCCAACGCGCAACTGGATTCAGCCGATTTATTGAGAGGTTCTCATGCCGATAGAAAAGTTCGCGTTTCACCTTTCCCCTCGGGGCAAACTGCGTTGGGCGATTGCCAGCCTGTTCCTCGTTGCCCAATTGCCTCAGGCGTTTGCCGGTGGCGTGACGGTCGCACCCGGTTCGGGCGGCACCCCTCAGTTGCAAAATCAGGCCGGGGTGCCGATCGTCAATATCGTTGCGCCCAATGGCGCCGGTCTGTCGCATAACCAGTTTCTCGATTACAACGTCGACCGTCAGGGGCTGGTGTTGAACAACGCCCTGCAAGCGGGGCAGTCGCAACTCGCCGGGCAATTGGCCGCCAACCCGCAGTTCCAGGGCCAGGCGGCGAGCGTGATCCTCAACGAAGTGATCAGCCGTAACGCCTCGGCCCTTAATGGCGCGCAGGAGATTTTCGGGCGCTCGGCCGACTACGTGCTGGCCAACCCGAACGGTATCTCGGTCAATGGCGGCAGCTTCATCAACACCCCGAATGCCAACCTGGTGGTCGGTCGTCCCGAACTGAACGACGGCAAATTGCAGGGGCTCAACACCCGTGACGCCACCGGCCAATTGCAGATCCAGGGCCAGGGCCTGGCGAACCGCGAAGGCAGCATCAACCTGATCGCCCCGCGCATCGACAGCCAGGGCCGTATCGATGCGCGCGACCAATTGAACCTGACTGTCGGCCGCAATCAGCTGGATTACCCCAGTGGCCAGGTGCGCAGTGTCGACCCGGCCGGCACCACTCAGGATTCGCGCATCGATGCCAGCCTGTTCGGTGCCATGCAGGCCGGGCGCATCAACATTGTCAGCACCGCTGAAGGCGCTGGCGTGCGGGTCGGTCCGGTCCAGGTTGAAGGCCGTGACGGCGTGAAGATTCAATCCGCAGGTGACTTGCAGATCAGCGGCCAGGCACTCCCCAATAGCCTCGACGTCACCCGTAGCGCGGTACGCAGCAGCCAGGGTGATGTTACGTTGCACGGTGACAAGGACCTGACGTTGGCGGCGGCGGATGTCAGCGGTCGCAACGTCAAGCTCGACGCCGGGCGCAACCTCACGCTGAGCAGCGTCGAAGCGCGCAAGCTTCAGGAAAAACGCGAGAACTGGAACAACAGCACCATCGGCATCACGTGGGAAACCTACGACCGGACCCAGACCGACAGCGACTCGCGCCAGCACGGCAGCCAGGTCGTGGCCAGTCACACTGCCGAACTCAAGGCCGGCGCCAACACCGAACTCAAGGCCGCCAAGGTCGAGGCCGGCGAAACCCTGAAGATCGACAGCGGTGCTGATCTGCGCCTGACGGCAGCGACTGAAACCCGCACCCAGACCGATCAGGGCCAGCACCGCAAGCACCTGTGGAAAGCCGACTGGAACAACAGCAGCGAGGAGCAACGCAGCGTCACCAGCCAGTTAAAGGCCGGCAAGAACATTGCGATCAGCAGCGGCGAGTTGTTGTCCTCGCAAGGCGCGGAACTGACCAGCAAGGGCGACATTCAGCTGGCCGGCAAACAGGTCGAGATCGGCAGCGCCAGCCGTACGCAACGCAGCAGCAAGAACGGGTACTCGGGCGATCTGGTCGGTGGCGGGTTCTTCGGCAAGACCGGCGATGCCGATCAGGGCAAGACCCTGAATCAGGGCAGCAGGATCAACGCCGACGGCAAATTGATCGTCAAGGCCGACGACGTGCGCATCAGCGGCAGCCAGGTGCGTGGTCGGACCGAGGCCAGCGTCATCAGCGACAAAGGCTCGTTGACCATCGATGGCGTACAGAACACCTCGCACAGCAACAGCCATGACAAGGACAGCAAATTCTTCGGCATCGCCAAGGATGAAAGCCGCCAGAACCTCAAGGGCAGCACTACCGTCAGCAGTCAGCTGAGCTCCGACAGTAACCTTGCGCTCAAGAGCGCCAAGGACATCGACGTGGTCGGCGCGACTGTCTCGGCTGGTGGTTCGCTCAGTGCGGACGCGACGGGCAAGCTGACGGTCAGCTCGGCTCAGAACACTTCCGACAGCAGCGCCTCGAGCCAGAATCGTGGTTTCGACGCCTATGCCAAGGAGAATGCGCCGGGTGCCGGCCAGTACCGCGCCGGTATTCATTATGAAGACAAACAACAAACCACCACCGCCAACGAAACCCGTCTGCAGGGCTCGAGCCTGACCGGCGCCAACGTCGAACTGACGGCGGGCGGCGACCTGACGCTCAAAGGTGCCAACGTCAAAGCCACTGCCGGGGATGTCAGCCTCAGTGGGCAGAACGTTGCGCTGTTGGCTGAACACGACAGCACCTCCAGCACCACGGACACCACCCGCAACGCTGGCGGTTTCTACTACACCGGTGGTCTGGATCGCGCCGGCAGTGGCGTCGATTTCGCCCACGGTAGCAGTCAGGACAGCAGCGCCAAAACCACGGCTCGCACCACCGGTGTCGAGAGCAGCGGCAAGCTGCAGATCAACGCCGGCAACGGCACGCTGACCACCCAGGGTGCACAGGTTGCCGCTGGCTCGACGCTTCAGGTCACGGCCGGGCAGGTTGACAATCAGGCTGCCAACAACACCGACAGCAGTTCCCACAAGGAGAACAACTGGTCGGCCGATGTCGGTGCCAACGTCGAGTACAAAGGCATTGCCCGTCCCATCGCCAAAGCCATCGAAGGTGTGGCCCAGAGCAAGGTTCAGCAACCGGGTTTGCTGGATAACCTCACGCAGCCGAATGTCGGCATCGACGTCGAGGTCGGTCATTCGAACAAAAGCCGCACCGAGCAAAACAGCAACGCGGTCGTCAGCCAGTTCAAGGGCGGGGCGGTTGATGTTCAGGTGGCCGGTGAAGTGAAGGATCAGGGCAGCCAATACCGTGCAACCGATGGCGCGCTGACGATCAAGGCCGACAGTCAGGTCGCGACGGCGGCCGCCAACACTCACAACAGCAGCGAACAATCGGTGGATGCCAAGGTGGGCGTTCGCGTCTACACCACCACCGGCGAAGACGTGAACGTGCGCGGCAGTGGGGCGGGCGGTAGCAGTCAGACTTCCGAGACCAGCTCCAAAGCCGTGGTTGGCAGCTACGCCGGCAATCAGGGCGTGAAGATCGATCTGCGCGGTGACGGCCAGTACGAAGGCAGTCAGTTCAACGGCGGGCAGGGCGGTGTGGCGATCAAGAGCGGTGGCGATCTGGCGCTGAATCAGGCCAATGACCATCAGAGCGGCAGCACTTCCAGCCTGCGCGGCGATGGCTCGTTGACGGTCGGCACCAACCCGGGCGCCGAAGGCACCAACGTCAATCTGGGCGCCGGTTTCCAACTTGATCACAAGGCCAACCAGACCGACGACAGCCAGGCCCGGGTCGCGAGTATTCAGGGCAAAGGACCGGTGCAACTGAGCAGCGCTGGCAATCAAGTGCTGCAAGGCACGACCATCGGCACGGTGGTGAACAAGGCGACTGACATCTCGTTGAACGCCGGCGGCAAGCTCGATCTGCAAGCCGCGACGGACACTCACAGCGCCAATGGCAGCAACCTTGGCGGTGGCCTCAATCTCGGTGGCGGTAAAAGCAGTACCGAGAAAAGCAGCGGCTTGAATGGCAACCTGAGTGCCAATTTCAACATTGGCCGGGTGGGTGAAAACAGCCAGAGCCTGAAGGGCGGCAGCCTGAACAGTCAGGGGCCGGTCCTGCTGAGCAGCGGTGCCAGCGCTGCTGACGCCATCCACTTGCAAGGCACTCAGGTCAGCGCACCGAGCGTGACCCTCGATGCACAACAAGGCGGGATCTATCAGGAGTCGGCGCAATCGACTCAGGCCATCAACAACTGGGGGCTGACCCTCGGCGCTGGCGGTAATGCGAGCAAGTCCACACCGTCGGCGACCAACGATCAGGACGTGGCCAAGAGCGGTCACGGCTTCGACGCGCGAGCGAAAATCGACGTCGACAACCGCACCGGCACCACCCAGAAAAACAGCCACATCCAGGCCGACAGCGTGGTGCTGAACAGTGCTGGCGACACCCGGTTGGCCGGTGCCCGCATCGACGCCAAACAAGTCAGCGGCCAGGTTGGCGGTGATCTCACGGTCGAAAGCCGTCAAGACCATGAGAGCAGCGTCAAGGTCGGCATCGATCTGCGTTTGAATGCAGAGAAAAATCAGCCAGGCGCCGTCGGCAAACTGGCCAAGACCACCGGCCCGCTCAAGGACAAGGTTGAGGGCAAAGCCCAGGACGCTTTCGACAGCCATCGCGACAAGCTGGAAACGGCCGTCGATAAAAGTGTCGAGGGCCTGGCCTCGGCCAAGGACTCACTGACCCGCAGTGGCAGTTACTCGCTCAACGAGAAAGACTCCGCCGGCACCAAGGTCGCCGACGCGACCCAAAGCGCGCTGTTCGGCGACAAGAGCGGTGAAACCTCATACACCCCGACGCTGTACCTGGACGTCAGCCACACCAGCAAAAACAGCGTTTCCCAGGCGTCCGGCATCAGCGGCAGCCAAGGCGTCGACCTTCGGGTGGGTGGCGAGACGCAACTGACCGGTGCACGGATTTCTGCCAAGGAAGGTTCGGTGGATCTGGGCGGTTCCAGGGTCACCAGTACCCACCTCAGCGGCAGCGACTACCGGGCCGATGTTGGCCTCAACCTGTCCAAGTCAGCGGTCAACCTGGCGACCGGCGCCAAGGACGAACTGACCCAAACCCCTGACGCCGCCACGGCCAGGGATCGCAAGTTCAACCTCGGCCCGCTGAGCGCCGGTGGCCATTACGAGACTCAGGTGCTGCAAGCCGGTATCGACGAGAAAACCCTCTAAGCCGGGGGGCTTGCGCAAACAATAAAGCCCCTCTCCTGGCAACAGGAGGGGGGCTTTGCTTTTGACTGCGGTAACTAATAAGTTCACTTGTTTTTTCTGTCGGCTACCTGAACATCATTCGGAAAACAGTGTGCATACTCTGTTGAGTGCGGACAAATCAGTAACTCGGTGGATATACTCCGGCGCATCCGAAGAACGACTCTTTAGTTGAGAAGATATCGCTGATCAAGCACTTGAATGATGTTTGTTTGTGCGCGCGACTATCAGGAACAAGTGTGCTGATGTTTCGTAATGTGTATCAGTGTGTGTAACTTGTTTTTGATGGTGAGCACTCTTGGTGTCGGCCTGTATAGGTTTCAAGGCAGGCATGGTGCCGGTGGTGGACGTTTTCGGATGAAATAAAATTGTCACAAAATGAAATGAATTCCGTTCGGCCAAGTTGGGCAGTCGTGCCTCGTCATGGCCGTTAATGAAAGATCAGGAGCGTCGAAGATGACCGAAGAACCTAGTTGTAACGCTCAACCCCTGAGCACTGCCTTATTGTTGAAGACATTAACCTTAGCCGTCGCAAACCCTCCTCGTTATATTCATGAGGAGCATGTGCGTGAACAAGTATTCAAGGTCGATCATGCCAAACTACACACCTTGCCGCACCGCCCACTCGAAAATCACTGCGCAGGCCGTTGAGGCCGTTTCATTCACTGCTTTTCTTCAAGATCTGTCTCCCCACAAACGCGGGGTCATGCGGCAAAACCTGGTGTTTGTCGGTGTGGCCGTTGGCGTCTCCCTCCTGCTGACTCTGTCGTCCAAAGCCCATGCCGCCGGAGGCCCCTATGTGGTCGATGACGGTTCGATCAACGCCCCTGGCGAATGCAACGTCGACGTCTGGTACAAAAGCCAGCGCCACCAACAGTCGAACCATGAGACGGAGCTGTCCCAGGACTGCACGTTCAAGGCGCTGCCCTCGGTGCAGTTCGGCGCCGCGGTGTCCCACGGTCACGACGATGGCGACAGGGAGACCCAGGTCAGCCCGAAGATCAAGGCGCAGGTGTTCAGCGATGACGATCTGGGGCTGGAAGTGGCCCTTGCCGCAGGCGCGAACTTTGCCCTCAACCGCCGCCACTCCTTCGATGGCGCCGACCTGACCGTGCCCATGACGTATCAGCCTTTCGAGTCGTTGCGCCTGAACGTCAGCACCGGCTGGACCCACGAATACGACGACGGCAAGCAACGCCGCAGCTGGACCTGGGGCACAGGCGTTGAATACGCGCTGGCCGAATCCCTGACGCTGATTGCCGAACGCTTCGGCCAGCAGGGTGCAGATCAGGGTTGGCAGGCCGGACCTCGTCTGCATCTGGGAAAAAAGGTTGATATCGATCTGGTGGTCGGACGCCACCTGAACAACGACCGCGAACGGTGGCTTGCCACCGGTGCCACGTTGCGTTTTTAAACAGCCTGCTGTTCAGTTCACCTCACCCGCCAGCGCATTGTGGCGGGTGACGGTGTGAAAGATCGCAGCCTGCGATCTTTTGCTTTATTCAGACCTTTAATGCCTTGCCACCGACCGCCACAGCCAGCAGCAACACCGCGATCAATCCGAAGGCAAAACTCAAGCTGCTGCCATGGGCGATAAAGCCGATCACGGCAGGCCCCGCCAGGATTCCCGCATACCCCAACGTCGTGATGGCGGGCACGGCGATGTTTTCCGGCATGACGTTCTGTTTGCCGACAGCGGTGTACAGCACCGGCACGATGTTCGAACACCCGACCCCAACCAGCGCGTAACCGATCAGCGCGGCTTCCCAGGCCGGTGCCAAGGTTGCCAGCAGCAAACCGGCAGCCGCAGTCAAACCGCCAAACACGATCACGCGTGTCGCCCCCAGCTTATGCACGATGGCATCGCCCGTGAGCCGCCCGACCGTCATGGTCAAGGCAAACGCGGCATAGCCCAGTCCGGCATACGCGGTGTCGAGATCACGCTCTGAGGTCAGGAACACCGCGCTCCAGTCCAGCACCGCACCCTCGGCCAGGAACACGATGAAACACAGGCTGCCGATAAACAGCACCACGCCATGGGGAATGGCGAACGCCGGCCCCGAGCTTTCGCTGCCGTAGGGCAACAGATGGGGCGCAGCCTTGAGCAACGACACCAGCAGAAACACGACCACTACCAAGGTCGCGCCCAACGGCGAAATACCCAGGCCGAGCAGGGCGCTGACACCGGCCGCGCCGACAATCCCGCCGAGGCTGAACAAGCCGTGAAAGCCCGACATCATGGTCTTGCCGCTGGCTCGCTCGACGATCACCGCTTGCAGGTTTACCGTCGAATCCACCGTGCCCAACCCGGCCCCGAACAGGAACAGCGCAGCAATCAGCAGCGGGATCGACGACACCGTCGCCAGCAGCGGCAGTGCCAGGCAGATCAACAGCGTGCCGCCACTGAGCACCCGTCGACAGCCGAAGCGCGAGGCCAGCGCACCGGCCATCGGCATCGCCAGAATCGAACCACCCCCCAGGCACAGCAACAACACGCCGAGCGTGCCGTCATCGAGCCCCGCCCGGGCTTTGGCGTAAGGCACCAGCGGCGCCCACGCGGCGACGCCGAAGCCTGCGATAAAGAAGGCGATGCGCGTCGACATCTGTTCGAGGCGCCCGGGGCGGACCGAGACGGGAGGGATGATGGCGGTCATGAAAATCCTTGGTACTTCGCAGGAAACTGTGAGCAGGGCCACATCCTTGCACATCAGCAACCGTCAGACGACCTTGAGGTTCTGTGGGTGTGATTCGAGTCGCCAGCGCTTACAGTAGCGTCGTGTTCCAGACTTCACCCAGGACCTGTCCATGACCTCGCTTTTCGATGCCCGCGGGAATATCTACGCCGTTGTCAGCCCACACGATCTGCGTCAGCGCGGGATCAATCTGCCGGGGGACGCCAGCCTGTCGGCGCAACGCCGTACCGATTGGGCGCTGTCTGCGGTGGAAGCCATTTGCAGCTGGGCCCCCGGCACCCAACCGGCCGGTGCCAAGGAACACCGTTCGGATGGCTTGCTGGTCGGCCCGTTCCAGGCTGCGCCACCGTTTGACCTGTTGATCGTCAACACCGACGGGACATTGGCCGAGCGCAGTGGCAACGGCCTGACGATTTTTGCCCAGGCACTGACCGAGCAGGGCTTGATGCCGGCGCAGGGACGTTGCCTGCTCAAGGTTCACCATGACAAAGGCGATGCCGTGTCTCCTGTCGAAACCTCGGTAACGCCTGCGCAGGTCGACGGCGTGCAGGGTTTCTGGCTGGACCTCGGCAAACCGGCGTTCGGGCCGAATGCTGTGGGGGCCCAGGCGGTCGAGGCGCGGACATTGAATCAACGTGAGTTGAGCCATGTGCCGATGCTCGCGCGGCTGAATCCGCTTTGGGCTCACAGTCAGTTCGTGCGGATCGGCAATCCCCATTGTGTGACGCTGGTGGCGGATGCCGAGGCGTTGCCGAGCAATGAGCAGATGCGCGAGCCCGGATTGTCGGCCGACCTGACGCGCATCGCTTTCGCGCCACCGAGCGGGGCTGGCGAGCCGTGTGCGGCGGGCGTCAATCTGCAATGGGCGAGGCTGGAATCCGAGCGGCGCATTGTTGCCCGGGTCTTCGAGCGAGGGGAAGGGCCGACCGCATCGTCCGGTACCAGCGCCAGTGCGGTGGCTTGCGCGGCGTGGAGTGTGGGGTGGGTGACGGCGGGGACTGTGGCGGTGGTTATGCCTGGCGGTACGGCGCCGGTGCTTCTTGAGGAACAGGACGGTGAACTGAGCCGGGTCAGTTTGTTCGGGACGGCGCGGTTGATGTCCTGATTCTGCGGTGTCGGTCAGAACGCTATCGCGAGCAGGCTCGCTCCCACACTGGCTCTATGTCGTTCACAATGTTTGTGGTCGCCGCGGTTCCCTTGTGGGAGCGAGCCTGCTCGCGATGGCGTCAGCCCGGTCAGCCGAAAAACTCGACCACCGGCATCTGCCGCTTCATCAACACCTTCCCGCCACGAATCGAGTACAGCGGCAAGCCCTGGCTGCGGATGACCTCGTAATCGCTGTCTGCCGACAGAATCAGCAAGTTCGCCGGACGCCCCGGCTCCAGCCCATAACGATCGCCCAGGGCCATGGCCTTGGCGCTGTTGTCGGTCACCAGGTCCAGCGCGGTTTGCAGGTTACGGTAACCGAGCATGTGGCAAATGTGCAGGCCGGCTTCGAGCACCCGCAGGATGTTGCCGTTGCCCAGCGGATACCACGGGTCGACGATCGAATCCTGACCGAAACACACGTTCATCCCGGCTTCCAGCAACTCGTTGACCCGGGTGACGCCCCGGCGTTTCGGGAACGTGTCGAAGCGTCCTTGCAGGTGAATGCTTTCGGTCGGGCAGGAAACAAAACTGATCCCTGAATGCCCGAGCAGACGAAAGAGCTTGGCGCAGTAGGCGTTGTCGTAGGAGCCCATGGCCGTGGTGTGGCTGGCGGTCACCCGTGAACCCATGTCGCGGCTGCGCGCTTCTTCGGCCAGCACTTCAAGAAAGCGTGAGTGCGGGTCGTCGGTTTCGTCGCAATGCACATCCACCAGGCACCCGGTGCGCTCGGCCAGGTCCATCAGGAATTTCACCGAACTGACACCTTGATCGCGGGTGTACTCGAAATGCGGAATGCCACCGATCACGTCGGCACCGAGGAGGATGGCTTCCTCCATCAAATCGCGGCCATTGCGATAGGACTCGATGCCTTCCTGGGGGAAGGCGACGATTTGCAGGTCGATCAGGTGTCGACTCTCTTCACGCACTTCAAGCATCGCCTTGAGCGCGGTCAACTGCGGGTCAGTAACGTCGACGTGGGTGCGCACATGCTGGATGCCGTGGGCGGCGAGGGCGCTGATGGTCTTTTTGGCGCGGGTCTTGGTGTCTTCCGCCGTGATGGTCGCTTTGCGCTCGCCCCAGCATTCGATGCCTTCGAACAACGTGCCACTCATGTTCCAGCGCGGTTCACCGGCGGTCAGCGTCGCATCGAGGTGGATGTGCGGCTCGACGAAGGGCGGCACCACCAGATTGCCACCTGCATCGAGGTCTTCGGGGCCAAGGGTCGGCGCTTCGGTCTGACGGGCGATGTTGGCGATCAGGCCGTTTTCCAGGTGCAGTTCATGCAGGCCTTCATGGTTGCGCAGGCGGGCGTTGATGATGTGCATGGGGACGGGTCCTTTTCTCGATCGATAGCGTCAGTGAATGCCTGAATCATAGGCATAAAAAAACCACCGGTCTCGGTGGTTTTTTTTGATCCCCAGGCTTACTCGCCGTGGTAGATGCAGCCGCTGGTGCAGGTTTCGTGGATGCGAATGGCGCTGAGTTCCGGCAGCAACGGCTTCAGCTCGTTCCAGATCCACTTGGCCAGGACTTCGCTGGTCGGGTTTTCCAGACCGGGAATATCGTTCAGGTAGTTGTGGTCCAGGCGCTCGTAGAGCGGCTTGAAGATCGCCTTGATTTCCGAGAAGTCGCGAATCCAGCCGGTGTGTGGATCGAGGTCGCCGCTCAGGTGAATCGCCACTTTGAACGAGTGACCGTGCAGGCGGCCGCACTTGTGGCCTTCCGGGACGTGAGGCAGGCGGTGGGCGGATTCGAAGGTAAACTCTTTGAAGATTTCCACAGTGGTTTGAGCTCTGTCAGGTGGCTATCGCCCGCGGCGATGGGGCAGGTCGCGAGTTTAACAGCTTGGGTCCGGGGTTGCGGGAAAACACTGACTAAAGGGTCAACAGCTGCTCGCCCAAACGCCCGCTGGCCGTCAGTTCGAGGAACTCGTCGCCGAGCCGCTGGCTCTCGTCCATGGCGGTTTTCCAGTATTTCTGGCGGCTGGCCGGATCACCCATGAAGCGCTTGAAGTCGTTCCGGTCGGGTAATTTGCCGTAGGGCAGGCGCGACAGGTAGGCCTTCGACGGCGCCACCAGCAGCACATCCTGCAAACGCCCGGAATGGCCGCGTCGCCATGGCAGGGTTTTGTCGAACCAGCCGGGAATCACCCGATCGGTGAAGTGCGGGTAGAGCACGATGTCGTCACCGCTGTACGGCAAGTCGAGGTGGTAATCCAGCAAGCCGCCATCGCGATAAGTCCCGGTACCCGCACCGGGCAAGTCGCGTACGCCTTCCATGACCATCGGGATCGAACCCGACGCGAGCAAGGCCTGACGCAAGTTGCCGGCGTTCAGCGGGACGAAACGCGACGGGAAGTCATTCAGCGCGTTGAGCGGCGGCGCCAGGCGTGGGTCATGCACGATCAGCCGTTCGAGGTGCCGCGACAACCGTGAGCGCCCGCGCAAGTTGTCGGCGATCACCGATGACAAGCCAAGCCCGAGCCGCCCGCGATGATCGTCGGCGAGCAGGCCGTGGCTTTTTACAACCATGATGTTCAACCGATAGAGCGGGTTGTCCAGCAGTCGCGCATCGTGCCCGTCGAGCAAGTCATGCAGCATGCGCTGCGAGCTTTGGCTAATCTGCGCCATGCTCATGCCCTTGGCAAAACGCTGCGCGTTGTACAGTTCACCGAGGCGTCTGATGCCTTCGGCGGCGTCCGGTAAACAGGCACTGGCGAAGCGCCAGGAACCCACCGAAGCGCCGATCAGCGAGCGCTCGCGCGGTGCGGCCGGTAGCCACTGCCCGAACAGCGCCAGGTCCAGACCTTGAATTCCCAGGGCCTTCGGCCCACCGGCGGCACCCGGTAGCGTGCCGACCTCCAGGGCGCTCAAGCCGTTTTCGCGAATCCGCGTAAAGGCTCGTGGGCCGGCCTTGAGGGTCAGGGCAGGGAATTTGATGTGGATGGCGCTCATACCGGTCTCGATTTTTTGCAGGGTGTGTGCACAGAAATGAAGTGTAAACGCATCAATGATGGCAATTCAGTTTCAGTTAAGTTGATGCAGCTAGGGTGACGCCCCGGGTAATTTATGAAGAATACGCAGGCACTCCATGCTCAGGATATGTAATGAAGGTTAATCTGCGCGCGTATGGCCTGGCGACCCTGACGCTCCTGGCATTTTGCTCGGTGGTAGCGGCCGGTGACCTGGACCAGGACGAAGCCCTGCGCCTGCGTCAGAAAGGCGTGATTCTACCGCTTGAACAGCTATTGCAGCAGGCCATGGACCGCCACCCCGGCGCTAAATTGCTCGAAGCCGGGCTTGAACAAAAGCATGACGTCTACATTTACGAAGTCGAGTTGCTGACCGCCGACGGCGTGGTACGTGAGCTGGACCTGGAAGCCGCCACCGGGCGCTTGATCAAAGACAAGGACGATGACTGATGCGCCTGCTGCTGGTGGAAGACCACGTACCGCTGGCCGACGAATTGATGGCCGGGCTCGATCGCCAGGGTTACGCCGTCGACTGGTTGGCCGATGGCCGCGATGCGGTGTATCAGGGCAGTTCTGAACCCTACGACCTGATTATTCTCGATCTCGGGCTGCCAGGATTGCCGGGGCTTGAAGTGCTCGGCCAATGGCGGGCCGCTGGCCTGTCCACCCCGGTGTTGGTGCTGACCGCGCGCGACTCCTGGGCCGAACGCATCGAAGGGCTCAAGGCCGGTGCCGATGACTACCTGAGCAAACCGTTTCACCCGGAAGAACTGCACCTGCGGATTCAAGCATTGCTGCGACGCTCCCACGGCCAGGCCAATCAGCCGACGCTCAAGGCCGCCGGGTTGCAGTTGGACGAGGGCCGTCAGTGCGTAATTCGCGACGGCGCCGACATTCAGCTGACCGCTGCCGAGTTCCGCCTGTTGCGCTACTTCATGCTGCATCCGGAGCAAATCCTTTCCAAAAGCCACCTGGCCGAACACCTTTACGACGGTGAAACCGAACGCGACTCGAACGTGCTGGAAGTTCACGTCAATCACCTGCGGCGCAAACTCGGCCGCAGCGTGATCGACACCCGGCGCGGTCAGGGTTACCTGTTCGGTGGGCAAGCCCGGTGAGGTCGATTCAACGGCGTTTGAGCCTGGGACTGATCAGCGTCATGGTGGTGGTCGGTCTGGTGTTGGCGCAAACCAGTCTGTGGTTGTTCGAAGTGGGCTTGCAGCGTTATCTGGAAGCCGGGTTGCGCAATGACAGTGAAAGCCTGCTGATGGCCTTGGTGCGGGGGCCGCAGGGTTTGCAACTGGACGAACGGCGCCTGTCACCGGCTTACCAGCGACCGTTCTCCGGGCATTATTTCCATATCGACTTCGCCGACAATCACTGGCGCTCACGTTCGCTGTGGGATCAGGAATTACCGCTGCTCGACCATCCCGGACTGCACAGCAACCTGCAACTGGGCCCGGAAGGCCAGCAATTGCTGGTCCTGCGTGCGGACTACCGGCGATTGGGGCAGTCAATCTCCATCAGCGTGGCGCAGGACTACACGCCGGTGCGCGAGAGTTTCCAGCGCATGCGCCAGGTCGGACTCGGGTTGGGCCTGACGGGGTTGCTGCTGATTCTGGTATTGCAGCGGGTCACCGTGCGGCGCGCCTTGCGACCGCTGGAAAACGCCCGCGAGCAGATTGCTCAGTTGCAGCAGGGGCAACGTTCGCAACTGGACGCTCAAGTGCCGCTGGAACTGGTGCCTTTGGTGGCGCAGATCAACCATTTGCTCGCACACACCGAAGACAGCCTCAAGCGCTCGCGCAATGCCCTGGGCAACCTCGGTCATGCGCTGAAGACGCCATTGGCGGTGTTGTTGAGCCTGGCGTCGTGCGAAAAACTCGACGCCCATCCCGAACTGCGCAAGATCCTTCGCGAGCAACTCGAACAGGTTCAGCAGCGACTCAATCGCGAATTGAACCGCGCGCGCCTGGCCGGCGATGCCTTGCCGGGTGCGCAGTTCGATTGCGCTGCCGAGCTGCCGGGATTGCTCGCGACCCTGAACATGATCCACGGCGACCACCTGCATCTGGGCTACACGGCACCGGCCGGTTTGCACTTGCCTTGGGATCGTGAGGATATGCTGGAACTGCTCGGCAATCTGCTGGATAACGCCTGCAAGTGGGCGGATGCCGAGGTGCGCTTGAGTATCGTCGAGACGGCTGAAGGGTTTGTGCTGGCGGTGGAAGACGATGGGCCGGGCATTCCCGAAGCGCAGCGCGATCAGGTGTTCAGTCGTGGCACACGGCTGGATGAGCAGACTGACGGGCATGGCCTGGGGCTGGGGATCGCGCGCGATATTGTCGAGGCGTGGGGTGGGGAGTTGGTGTTGCAGGAAAGCGAGTGGGGCGGGTTGAAGGTGGTGGTGAAGCTGCCCAGGCGCTGACACCGATCTCAGACACACCCGATTAACCTGTGGGAGCGAGCCTGCTCGCGATGGCGGTATGACAGTCAACATCAATGTTTAATGTCACGGCCTCATCGCGAGCAGGCTCGCTCCCACATGAACCTGCTACATCACACTCGGAACTGATCCATCAAACCCTGCTGCTGATTCGCCAGGCTGTTCAGCGACTGGCTGACCCGCGCCGATTCATTGGCCTGCCCCGACAGCGATTCCGTCACGTCACGAATGGTCGCCACGTTGCTGTTGATCTCCTCGGCCACCGCGCTCTGCTCTTCGGCGGCGCTGGCGATTTGCAGGTTCATGTCGGTAATCACCGTCACCGCATCGCCGATCTGCCGCAGGGCGGTCACCGCCTGGCTGACGTGCTCGACGCTGCCCTGGGCCTGGCGATGGCTGTTGTTCATCGAGCCGACCACGTCCTGCGTGCCGCTTTGCAACTGCTCGATCACCTGACGGGTTTCCTCCACCGACTCTTGCGTACGCCGTGCCAGGTTGCGCACCTCGTCAGCCACCACCGCAAAACCACGCCCGGCTTCACCGGCACGGGCCGCTTCGATGGCGGCGTTCAGTGCCAGCAGGTTGGTTTGTTCGGCGATGGCGCGGATCACTTCCAGCACCGAGCCGATTTTCTCGCTGTTGGCGGCCAGGCCTTCGACCTGGGTCATCGCCGTGCTCATGTCTGCCGCCAGGCTGTCGATACTGGCGGTGGTGCGGTCGATCACGGTCAGGCCCTGACGAGTCGCCTGATCGGCATCGCGTGCCGCTTGAGCTGCTTGGGCGGCGCTGCGGGCGACGTCCTGGGCGGTGGCGCTCATTTCATGGGACGCGGTGGCCACCTGATCGACCTGACGGTATTGCTGCTCCATGCCGGCGCTGGTCTGGGTGGCGATGGCTGACGATTGGTCCGCCGTGCTGCGCGCGTCCTGCACCGAGCGTTTCACTTGCGCGATGATCGGTTGCAGCTTGTCGAGGAAACGGTTGAACCAGCCAGCCAGTTGTCCGAGTTCGTCTTGCTTGTCGTAGGCCAGACGGCGGGTCAGATCACCTTCGCCGCTGGCGATGTCTTCCAGCATGCGCGCCACGCCAAGAATCGGCCGGGTCACACTGCGTGCCATCAGCCACACCAGCAACAAGCCGATGACCGCCGCCAGTACGCCGAGGCTCAGCTCGATCAGGGTGCCGGCGGTGTTGCGTTCGTCGAGTTGCTGCTTCAGGGTTTCGGCGGGGCCGACCAGGACTTTTTCCGGCACGTCGAGCAACACGCCCCACGATTTACCACCGGGAATCGGCTGGAACGGCGACAGCACCTTGAGCAGTTGGTTGTTGTGCAGACTCTGGGTCTGAGTGCTGGCGGCGAGCCTGCGGATCAGCTCGGCACCGTTGTCCTTGTCCACGCTGTCCAGGCGCTTGCTGAGTTTGCTGGCGTCTGGGCTGTAACCGGCGAGCAGACCCACCGGGCTGAGGATGCTGACACTGGTCTGGCCGTCATAGAGCTTTTTGCTGGCTTGTTGGCTGACCGCTTGCAGGCTGTTGAGGTTGATGTCGACCGACAGCGATGCAATGACCTTACCGTCGACCAGCAGCGGGAAGACGATGCTGGTCATCAGCACGTTCTGGCCGTCGATCTCATAGAAATAGGGTTCGATCACGCACGGCTTGAGGGTGGTGCGCGGGCAGGTGAACCAGGCGTTGGCGGGTTCGCCGCTGGGGCCGGTGCTGGTGTCGGCCATGTCGCTTTCCGGCAGCGCCATCGAGTTCAGCTTGCCGGCGGTCGGTTGCGACCAGTACAGGGCGAAGCGGCCTTTGTCGTTGCTGCCAATTTCTTTCTGGCCGCTGAACAGTTCGTCCTTGCCGTCCAGTGCGTTGGCTTCAAACACCAGCGACAGGCCGAGCAATTGCGGGTTGGCTTGCAGCGCCGACTTGACCTGACGGGTCAGGTCTTCGCGCAGGTCGAAGGCGTCGAGGAAGCGCTTCTCGGCCTGCTCACGCAAAAACAGCACCTGGCGCGCGAAGCCGTGGCCATATTGATAGGCGTCCATGAACTGCTGGCGAATCCCCAACGCCTGAACTTCACCCTGTGCCTCGATGCGTGCTTGAGCCGCTTCGGTGAGCATTTCCATGCTCGAGGCTTTTACCAGCTGCGAACTGTGCTCCATGCGATACAGCGAAAGACCGACCAGCAAGGTGACAATGCCGGCCAGGCACAGCCCGGCGAGCAGGGTGATTTTCCATTGAATGGAAAGTTGTCTGAGCGACATGGGAACGTCCTTTTATTCGATAAATATCTGAGACTTTGCACTGTAGCGGCGGCGATTCGACTTTCTTTATCCATTCGAATAAATCAGAAATCACACAAATCCCGCAGCTGTGTTGGTTTTGACAAGCCAGGCCTGCTGTTGCACAGTGCGTGCCCTCTAATAAAACCCTCTCTTCAATCCGCCGTCGGCTCATGCAGCTGGCTGGACGGACTCATCCTGTTTGCGCCGGATTTACCCGTCGCCGTGTTTTGAGGTAACGATGATTAATGCAGTAATTGCCGCGGTCGGCGTCATGCTGGTACTCAGCCTGTCCCGCGTGCATGTGGTGATCGCGCTGATCGTCGGCGCGCTGGTGGGCGGTTTGACGGGCGGCCTGGGTATCGATGCAACGCTCAAGGCCTTCAACAGTGGCCTGGGCGGCGGTGCGACTGTGGCCTTGTCCTACGCCTTGCTCGGCGCTTTCGCGGTGGCGATTGCCAAATCCGGCCTGGCCCACGCCCTGGCGGACAAAGCCTTGCTGCTGGTCGACCGGCAGGACGCCGCGGGTGGTGGGCAGGTCAAATGGCTGCTGATTGCGTTGCTCTGGGTGGTGGCCATCGCTTCGCAGAACGTCCTGCCGATCCACATCGCGTTCATTCCGCTGCTGGTGCCGCCACTACTTTATGTACTGACCAAGCTGCAAATGGATCGCCGACTGATTGCCTGCGTCATGACCTTTGGCCTGATCACGCCGTACATGTTCTTGCCGGTGGGCTTTGGCAACATCTTCCTGAATGAAATCCTGCTGGCCAACGTCAGTAGAAGCGGGGTGGACATCAGTGGCGTCAATGTCACTCATGCCATGGGGATTCCTGCGTTGGGCATGGTGTTCGGGTTGTTGATGGCGTTCGTCAGCTACCGCAAGAAGCGCGTGTATGACCTGGAGAAAATCGAACGGGTCGAGCAGGTCGCGGTGCAGTACAACCCGTTGACCCTGATGGTCGCGGGGCTGGCGATTGCCGCTGCGTTCATCATTCAGTTGCTGCTGGACTCGATGATTATCGGTGCGCTGGCCGGGTTTCTGATCTTCTCGGTATCGGGCGTCGTACGCTGGCGCGAGACTGACGACCTGTTCACCGAAGGCATGAAGATGATGGCGATGATCGGTTTCATCATGATCGCCGCCTCGGGTTTTGCCGAGGTCATGAAGGCCACCGGCGATGTGAAGACCCTGGTCGAGGCCTCGGCTTCGTGGATCGGTCACAGCAAAGGTGTCGGTGCATTACTGATGTTGCTGGTCGGCCTGCTGGTGACCATGGGCATCGGCTCATCGTTTTCCACGGTGCCGATTCTTGCGGCGATCTTCGTGCCGTTGTGCGTGCAATTGGGTTTCAGTCCGTTGGCGATCGTCTGCATCGTCGGGACTGCCGGCGCCTTGGGCGATGCCGGTTCGCCAGCGTCCGATTCGACCCTGGGCCCGACCTCCGGTCTGAATATCGACGGCCAGCATCACCATATCTGGGACACCGTGGTCCCGACGTTTTTGCACTACAACCTGCCGTTGCTGGGGTTTGGCTGGGTCGCGGCAATGGTGCTGTAACGGATTGAGCGCATCGTGTTCATCAGCGACCGGCCTGCGCCTACAGTTTTGCGCAGGCCAGCCGTTAATACGTTAAGCACGCCAATACTATCCAGAGTGAACAACACATGCGCCTGAGCCTTAAAGCCAAAGTCTTGTCCCTCTCCGTCCTTCCGGTGTTGCTCTTTGCGTTGGTGATCAGTCTGACCACTGCCTTCATCTTGCAAGAGCAGGCCCGTAAAGAAGTCGAAGAAACCCGCCAGCGGTTGATGAACGATGCCAAGGCCACCCTGCAAAGTTACGTTGCGGTGGCGATGACGGCGATCAAGCCGCTGTACGACGCCGCAGCGCCTGGCGATGAGGCGGCTCGCGCGCAAGTGGTCAAATTGCTCTCGAGCATCAGCTACGGCAAGGACGGTTACTTCTTCGGCTACGACTCCAACACCGTGCGCCTGTTCAAGGCCAACAGCCCGGAAGGCGTTGGCCAGAGTTTCAAGGACAATCGCGATCCGAACGGCGTGTACGTCAACCGTGACCTGGTGAAAGTCGCCAAGGACGGTACGCACTACCTGCAATACAGCTCGCCGTTGCCTGGTGACAACAAAGTCCTGGTGCCCAAGCTGGGTTACACCGAATACCTGTCCAAGTGGGACATGGCCATCGGTACCTCGGTGAATCTCGACGGTATCGAAGCCCAGGTTGCCGTGGTCCAGACCGAGGTTCGCGAGCGCATGGAAGGCGTGCTGCTGAGCATCGTCGGCGTCGCGGCGGTGGTGCTGCTGGTGATCGCCGCGGTCGGTCTGTTCGTGGCCAATACCATTTTGCGTCCGTTGCACCTGATGAAGGCCAATCTGGACGACATCGCGGCAGGCGAGGGCGACTTGACGCGCCGGCTGGCGATTACCTCTCAAGATGAACTGGGCGAGCTGGCCGGTTCGTTCAACCGTTTTGTCGACAAGATTCACGGCCTGGTGCGGCAGATTACCGAGATGACGTCGCAACTGACCGGGCTGGTCAATCAGGTTTCCGATCAGGCCCAGCGTTCGGATCAGGCCATGGAACGCCAACGTCACGAGACGGATCAGGTGGCCACGGCGATCAACGAGATGTCGGCGGCAGCGCAGGAAGTGGCGAAAAGCGCCCAGGGCGCTGCGGTGGCGGCCCAGCAAACCGACGAAGAAGGTCAGGCGGCCAAACGCGTGGTGGCGGGGAGTATTTCGCAGATCCATGCGCTGGTGAAAGATATTCGCAGCAGCGGGGTTTCGCTCGACAGTTTGCAGCAGGACGTGTCGTCGATTGTCAGCGTGCTGGGGGTGATCCGCTCGATTGCCGACCAGACCAACCTGCTGGCGCTGAACGCCGCCATCGAAGCCGCTCGCGCCGGTGAGGCCGGGCGTGGCTTTGCGGTGGTCGCCGATGAGGTGCGCGCGCTGGCCAGTCGCACTCAGCAAAGCACTCAGGAAATTCAGGGCATGATCGACCGCTTGCAGGCTGGCACACAGTCGGCGGTCGATGCCATGCGCCGTTCAAGCGAAGCCGGTGACGGCACCTCGGCCCAGGCCAATCAGGCGGGTGCTTCACTGGACACCATGGCCCAGTTGATCGGCACCATCAATTCGATGAACGCGCAGATCGCCAGCGCCGCCGAAGAGCAAACTGCGGTGGCCGAAGAGATCAACCGCAGCGTGCATCAGATCGCCGTTGCCGTGGACAGCGTCGCCGACGAAACCCAGCTCGGTGCGCAAACCTCCCGCAGCCTGGCGGATCTGGGGCAGCGGTTGGGCAAGCTGGTAGGGCAGTTCAGGATCTAAGCGCCTGACAGACCGCTATCGCGAGCAGGCTCGCTCCCACAGTAGATTTGTGCGCTGCCGCAAATTGCGACAACACCATCAATCCAATGTGGGAGCGAGCCTGCTCGCGATGAGGTCCGCCCAGGCACCCTCAATTCCGGGTTAATCCCCGCACACATCCCGCATCAACAACCCGAACTTCAGATCCACCGCATCCGGAATCGGCAGGTACACGGTGTGCCCGTCCCCCGGTGCCACTTCAATGGCCTCGCCTTTGGCGCTTTGCAACTGATGCAGGTCGAAGTGGAAATTGCCTTTGGGTGTCATCAATTCCATGTGATCGCCCAAACCAAAGCGGTTCTTCACCTTGACCTCGGCCAGCCGATCACGGCGCTCACCGGTCAGCTCACCGACGAACTGCTGACGCTCCGACACCGAGCTGCCGTTCTGGTAGTTCTGGTATTCGTCGTGCACATGGCGGCGCAGGAAGCCTTCGGTATAGCCACGCTGGGCCAGGGATTCGAGGTCGGTCATCAGGCTGCGATCGAACTCGCGGCCGGTCACGGCATCGTCGATGGCGCGGCGGTAGACCTGAGTGGTCCGGGCGCAGTAGAAGTGCGATTTGGTCCGGCCCTCGATCTTCAACGAGTGGACGCCCATCTGCGTCAAGCGAGCGACATGCTGCACGGCGCGCAGGTCCTTGGCGTTCATGATGTAGGTGCCGTGTTCGTCTTCGAAGGCCGGCATCAGTTCATCGGGGCGGTTGGCTTCCTGGAGCAAAAACACCTGGTCGGTGGGTGCGCCGATACCCAGCGTTGGTTCTGGAATGAACGCTTGAACGATCTCGCCCACGGTGTTTTCCGTGGCCGGCTGTGCGGCGTATTTCCAGCGACAGGCGTTGGTGCAGGTGCCTTGATTGGCGTCACGCCTGTTCATGTAACCCGACAGCAGGCAGCGCCCGGAATAGGCCATGCATAGCGCGCCATGAACGAACACTTCCAGCTCCATGGCGGGGACTTGCTGGCGAATCTCGGCGATTTCTTCCAGCGACAGCTCCCGCGACAGGATGATCCGACTCAGGCCTTGTTGCTGCCAGAACTCGACGCTGGCCCAGTTCACCGTGTTGGCTTGCACCGAAAGGTGAATCGGCATCTGCGGGAAATGCCGACGCACCAGCATGATCAACCCGGGGTCGGACATGATCAGCGCATCCGGGGCCATGGCGATGACCGGCTCGATATCCTTGAGGAAGGTTTTCAGCTTGGCGTTGTGGGGGGCGATGTTCACCACCACATAGAAACGCTTGCCCTGGGCCTGGGCCTCGCGGATGCCGAGGGCCAGGTTGGCATGATCGAACTCGTTATTGCGCACACGCAGGCTGTAGCGCGGCTGGCCGGCGTAGACCGCATCGGCGCCGTAGGCGAAGGCGTAGCGCATGTTTTTCAGGGTGCCGGCCGGGGCAAGCAGTTCAGGCGTGGCGAGGGTCATGAGGGGCTCGATCACAAAAGCTCGCGAGGGTAGAGCAGTCGTGCGAGGCGTTTATTGATCTGGATCTATGCTGGGTGAATAAAGCAGGGCACTCGGGCGCGTGGTGGCTGACTAACCTAGAACAGGCAGTCAGTGTCTGCGGGTTACTGGCGGGGAGCGGACATGAACCAAACCGTTGTGCGAGACAGATCGCTGCTGGTGCTGCTGGTGTTGGTGACTGCCGCTTTCATCTGGATTCTGCTGCCGTTCTACGGCGCGGTGTTCTGGGCGGTGATTCTTGGGATTGTCTTCGCGCCCTTGCAGCGTCGGTTGCAAGTGAAGTTTGGCTGGCACCGCAACCTGACGGCGCTCTCCACCTTGGGCATTTGCCTGATCATTGCCATTTTGCCGGTGATCATCACCAGCGTCCTGTTGGTACAAGAGGGGGCGACCCTCTACAAGAATATCGAGAGTGGCCAGTTGGACATCGCCGGCTATCTGGCGCAGTTCAAGCACAGCCTGCCGCCTTACTTTCAGCACCTGCTGGACCGCTTTGGCATGGGTGATCTGAGCACTTTGCGCGAGAAAATCGTCAAGAGTGCGATGCAGGGCAGCGAGTTTTTTGCCAGTCAGGCCTTCAGCTTCGGCCAGGGCACGTTCGAGTTCCTGGTGAGTTTTTTCATCATGCTCTACCTGTTGTTCTTCTTTCTGCGTGACGGTGCCGAATTGTCGCGCAAGGTCCGTGCGGCCGTGCCATTGGCGGAACATCAAAAGCGCCGCTTGCAGCTCAAGTTCAACCGCGTGGTGCGAGCCACGGTCAAAGGCAACCTGCTGATGGCGATTACGCAAGGTGCGCTGGGTGGGTTGATTTTCTGGTTTCTGGATATTCCCAGTGCATTGCTCTGGGCGGTGGTCATGGCGTTTCTGTCGCTGCTACCCGCAGTGGGGGCGGGGATTGTCTGGGCGCCGGTGACAGCCTGGTTCCTGCTCAGCGGCGCGATCTGGCAGGGGGTGGTGCTGGGGTTGTTCGGGGTGTTCGTGATCGGTCTGGTAGACAACATTCTGCGTCCGACCCTGGTGGGCAAGGACACCAGGATGCCGGACTATCTGGTCCTGGTTTCGACCCTGGGCGGTCTGGCGATCTTCGGTCTCAATGGTTTTGTCATTGGGCCGTTGATCGCTGCGCTGTTCATGTCGAGTTGGGACTTGTACATCGAAACCAGGCCACGCGTGCAGCTGCCTTAGGCGCCCAGCGCGTAGGTGCCGATACGTTGCGACAGGGCCTGGGCGGCAGGCAGTAAAGTGAGCGGGCCGCTGATCGCGACGCCGTCCTGAACCAGATACCAACAGGCGAGCAATCCCAGCTCTCTGAGCGGTGCAGGAACGGCGCTGCCAATAACGGACATGATCTGGACCTTGGGCATAAGTACCTCCATCAATCTATGGAGCTACCTTACTGACCCGGCGGTTCAACGGAAAATCAACGTGCTCGATAGTGGACATTGACGACAACGTGGCGAATGGCCGCTGTCAGTCGACGACCTGGTCGAGCATGTTCATCACTTCATGATCATTGAGCAGGCCTTTACGCACCAGGTTTTCGGCGAGCAGCGAGAGAAACTTGGCGCTGCGATGGCCTTCCAGGTGTTTGAGCTCGGTCAGCGCGCTATAGACCTTGCTTGAGGTACAGAGTCCTGCAATGCGGTGCGGGTTTTGCGTGGGCATACGGGGCGTCCTTGTTTTTATGAACTGTTTATTACGGACAATTCAAAGCTTGCTGCACTGTCATGACATAAATATGACCGTTGTTGCGCGCAAGCCAGGGCATTCGTCGGATCAATCATGTCAAATTTAACCGCAGTCACTGTCCCGGTAGCGACCTTGGCGAGATTTATTCAGACATTGCTCGACAACTGAAACGAAAACAGGCCCCGTCGAGACGGAGCCTGTGTTGTGTAAGCTGCAGTGATTGCCAGCCCGGGCCTCAGTAGCGAGGCTGAATGTAGTACCCCGGTTGTGGCGGGACATAAACCGGTGCGGGCTGGACATACACCGGCTGCGGTTGAACGTAGACTGGCTGCGGTTGAACGTAGACCGGTTGCTGTTGTACGTAAACCGGACGCTCGTTGGACATGACTGATCCCGCGACCACCGCGCCTACCACAGCGCCGACGGCGAGCGGTGCACCCCAGCCCCAGCCGCCGCCACGGCCGTGACCATAATAGTAGCCATGGGCTTGCGCCTGTCCTGCGACAGCAAATGCACCGATCAGCAAGGCTATTACAGGGAGTTTGCGGATCATGATAATTCCTCGTGTTTTCGCCCCAACGCGCTTGAGCCTTCAATAGATCCAAGGATAGTTGCGGGGATAACTCTAAGACAGCGTTTTTTGGCGAATCTGCGACGCGTCAGAGTAAATATTGTGTAAGGTCTGTACCGGCATCTTTACCTTTACATGCCAGCCGGGCCAGAGGCCTCGCTATGATCCGATAAACCCGATGGGCTGGCCAATCCCGTCCATCTGAAAGTGTAATTTGAAGGAGATCCACATGCTGATGAACCCGAATAAAGACACCCAACTGTGTATGTCACTGTCTGGGCGCCCCGGGAATTTCGGCCTGCGTTTCCACAACCATCTTTATGAGCAACTGGGCCTGAATTTCTATTACAAGGCATTCAGCAGTCAGGATCTGCCGGGGGCGATTGGCGGGATTCGTGCCCTGGGTATTCGCGGCTGCGGCGTGTCGATGCCCTTCAAGGAAGCCTGCATCGCACTGGTCGATGAGCTGGATGCATCGGCGCAAGCCATTGCCTCGATCAATACCATCGTTAACACCAACGGTCACCTCAAGGCTTACAACACCGATTACCTCGCCATCGAGCAACTGCTGAAAACCCATGCCGTGCCGCAAGACTCGACGTTCGCCTTGCGCGGCAGCGGCGGGATGGCCAAGGCGGTGGCCAGTGCCTTGCGCGACGGTGGCTATCAAAACGGCCTGATCGTGGCGCGTAACGAAAGCGCGGGGCGCGCCTTGGCCGACTCGCTGGGTTATCGCTGGCAAGCAGAACTGGGTAGCGAGCGTCCGCGGATGTTGGTCAATGTCACGCCGATTGGCATGAGCGGCGGCGCGGAGGCCGGTCAACTGGCTTTTGACGCTGATGCCATCGATTACGCAGAAACTGTCTTCGATGTGGTGGCGATCCCCTCGGAAACACCACTGATCGTGCATGCTCGAGCCGCAGGGAAACGGGTCATCACCGGGCTTGAAGTCATCGCCATTCAAGCCCTTGAGCAGTTTGTGCTGTACACCGGCGTGCGTCCCAGCGAAGAGCAGTTTCAGAAGGCCGTGGCGTTCGCCCGCAGCTGATCAGGCGCTGCGGGGCAGGGGGTAGGGTTACTCGAGGCGCGCCAGGCGTTCTTCGAGCGCCGCAATCCGCGCTTCGAGTTCTTCGATACGCTCCACCGACACGCCGCTGCTGGCGCCACGCTCTGCCGGGTTCTGGCGGGCGGCGAGGATTGCTTCGATATCCGTCGGGTCGCCCAGTGCGTGCATGTAGCGGTCTTCGCGCTGGCCCGACTGGCGCGGCAGCAACATCGCGAGACCACGGGCGATCAAGCGTTCCAGTTGATGGACAACCTGTTCGGCATCTTCGAAATCGTGCATGCGGCCGCTGCGCGTCAGCAGTTCGTTGACCGTCTGCGGACCACGCAGGAACAGCAAGCCGGACAGAATAACCTGAGCCGGCACCAGCTCCAGCGCCTTGTCGAGTCGATGCTCCCAGCGATCGGCGCGGCTGCCCATGACCAGCCTGGTGAAGCCTCGACCTTCCAGGGCGCGCAAACTTTGCCCGACCTGGCCCTGGCTGAGGTTCATCACCGGTTCCCGGCTGGTTTTCTGGTTACAGGCGATGACCAGCGCATTAAGGGTCAGTGGATAGGTCTCCGGGCTGGTCGCCTGTTTCTCGATCAACGAGCCGAGAATGCGCAGCTCCGTGCTGCTCAGCTGCAGTGCATCGGTGGACGTCTCTGGCTCTGCGCTCATGCTTTCCGGGCCCTTGCTAACCGTATCTTCCATTGTTGACTCCCTAATTTAGCAACAGACCCTTGTTTGCGGGTCAGATCGCTCTCCTTTCACGTCGTTCTGTTTGACGCAGAACCTCGTCGGAGGAGGCGAGTGCGGCAATCTTAGCGCACTGTTGCCCAATCTTCTGACGCAGACACGGTTCTTCTCGCCGTCGGCATCGCTAGCGTAGAGCGGGCTGTTGGCCTCATTCATCAAGTTCTTCGGGCGACACGATCCATACGCTGCAGGGCATTTTGTACAAAAGGCTTTCTGCCGTGCTGCCGATCAGCCGGCCTATCCCGCGATGGCTGACCCGCCCCATGACAATAACATCGACCTGATTGACGTCGGCATAGTTGACCAGGACCTTGCCCGGGTTGCCCATGATCATGTGACGCCGTTCCGGCGGGATGCCGTTGCGCTCGGCCAGTTCGTTGAATGCCTCCCCCTGAGCGTCGAACAGGGTCTTGGCTTTGCCTGAAGAGAAGAAGGTCGACACGTTGTTGAAGTCGAATTCATCGGCACTGATGGAGGAAAGGTCATAGGCATAGACGACGTCGACCTCGGCATTGCAGGTACTCGCCAGTTTGACCGCTTCGTGGAGTATCCGGTCATTCAAGCCTTGGTACTGTTTATCGCGATGGAAGGGGTCGACCGCTGCAACAACCTTGCGAGGCAACGCATGGATGGCGTTGCTGACGAAATGCAGCGGTACTGGACATTCGCGCAGTAAATGCACGTCGAGCGGCGTGAACATCAGCCGCGAGAGCAGCGATTCATGTTGCAGCGCTTTGATCAGCAACTCGATCGGCTGTTCTTTGAGGTGGATCAGAATTTCCTGCAGCGGGCGTTCGACCCAGGTCACCTCGGTGGTGACTTCCAGGCCAATCTTGCGCAGGGGCCTGGCCTGCTCCTCCAGCCACAGGCGGTGACGTTCGATATAACCCAGGCGCATCTCTTCGCGTGCCTGGTCGTTGACCAGGCTGGCAGTCGCCAGGCCTTCCAGGTAGTCGAAAGCCACGATGTGCAACGCCGCGCCCTCGGCCTTGGCCAGTGCGGCGGCCCTGTCGAAGGCCGGGCTGTGCTCCATCAGCGGTGAGACGATCAGCATGAAACGTGATTGATCAGACATGACGAACCTCTCCTGGGTAGACACAAAGTCGGCAGCGGTACTGTCGGCACGATGAGTTGTCAGCTCCTGAAGCCATGGCCTGATCGTGTCGCTGGCCAGATGCCCGAGCTTGATCTGGGTCAAACCGGCGAGAGCCCGATCTTGTCGTCCGACATACGGTCGTTTGCTGCGCCTCCAATCTCCTGATTATTGACCATGATCAATCTCTCGTCCGCTGACAGGCGCAGTCTGAAATTCATACGCTTTTCACGCTCGCGTACAGGGCAGTAGAGACCATCTGCTGTCATTCTCAGCGGCCAAAGCAAGGTCGCGTTACGCCGTGATGGAGTGTCTGGACGCCAGGACGCATCGCCCACAGACCCGATTGCGAGGCTTGATCCGAGGCCGGCTATGATTATTGAGATAACAGAACAACTGGCAAGACACCGTTGGCTCGTACAGATGGATGTGTGGGAGGTGGGTTTCGACAGTCGGGATGAAGCAGAGGCGTTCGTCAGGCAGCTCAAGGCGCGCATCAATGCGCCGCATGCCTGGCCGGCAAACACTGTCACCAAGCCATTGCCCCGACAGCCCGCCGGCTCTCGATCCGATCCGGCTGTCGAGCAACGGGTGCTGGCTGATCTCGCGAGATAAGCGCCGGGGTCAGGGGGGGATGACCGGGTGCGTATCCAATGAGTGAAACCTTCGCCCTGACCAATGCCGCCGCTGCGCTGGGGATCGGCATGCTGGTCGGTCTTGAGCGCGAGCGCCATAAGGGCGGGGGCGACAGCCGTGCCTGTGCCGGGTTGCGGACATTCGCGATCACCGCGCTATTGGGCTATATCTCCCCGCAGGTGGGCGGCGGTCTGCTGGTGGGGATCATCGCGATCTGTGTGGCGCTGCTGCTCACCGTGGCTTATTGGCGAAACCTTGAAAAGGATCCTGGCATTACCAGTGAAGTGGCCTTGCTCACGGTGTTGGTCCTGGGGGCGTTGTGTGGCACGGCGCCAGAGCTGGCTATTGCTATTGGCGTGGTGATGGCGGGGTTGCTGACTTATCGTCAGCGGCTGCATCACTTTGCGCACAATCAGTTGACCGACGCGGAAATTCGCGACGGCCTGGTGCTGCTGGTCGCCGCACTGGTGGTGCTGCCACTGGCGCCGGATCGCTTTATCGGGCCCTATGCTGCAATCAATTTGCGCACCATTTGCACCTTGACCGTGCTGTTGATGGCGATAGGGGCGGTGGGGCATATCGCGGTTCGCACCCTGGGCACCCGCTACGGTTATCCGATCAGTGCGATCGCTTCGGGGTTCGTTTCCGGCACGGTGACCATTGCGGCCATGGGGCATATCAGTGCCAAGGAGCCGGCACACATCAAAGTCTTGAGCAGCGCTGCGATGCTGTCCAATCTGGCGACTGTGATTCAGGTGGGCCTGATCCTGGGAACGGTCGATCCCGGCCTGTTGCGCAGCATGTGGGGGCCGTTGCTATCCGGACTCTTCGTCACGGGGTTGTATGGCGTGTGCTTGATGTTTCGCGGATCGACGGGGGATGGCAACGAACCGATCAAGGTCGGTGGTGCGTTCAATCTCAGGCTGGCCTTGATCGTGGTACTGGCCATGACCGGCATTACCTTCCTGTCTTCTGCAATGCTGAGCCACTTTGGCCAGGTGGGTGTGATGCTGACGACGGCCCTTGGCGGTTTTGCCGATGCCCACTCTTCAACGGCGTCCATTGCTTCCCTGGCCAAGGCCGGTCAGTTGCCTTTCGACGCCATTGCCGGCCCTGTGCTGATGGCGGTGAGCAGCAATTCGCTGAGCAAATGTGTGGTGGCGTGGGTCAGCGGCGGTCGCCGATTTGCCGCCTATGTCATCCCGGGGCAGGTATTGATGACGGCGGCGATGTGGGCGGGCACCTTGCTGCACTGAAGCGTTCGATGGCTTGCTGCATCAATCGAGGTTGTGCAAAGAGCGCATGGAGCTGATAAAGATCAAGTCGCCTGCACCCGGAACGTTCAATCTAACGTCGTACCGACTGCATTGAAATGGCCGCGCGCCGAGGTGTCTTATGTCTCAGACTCAACGTTTATTGCTGATTGCCCCACCTGCGATGACCCGTACTCCGGCGTTCGAGCGCGCTACGGCCCTGGCTCTGGCGGCGCAACTACCGTTGCATATCGTGGCGTTCGATTACAGCGAAGCCCTGGCAGTGGCCGGTCTGTTCGCCCCCGAGCAAATCCGGCAAGCCCGTGATGGCTACCTGGAAAACCATCGACAATGGCTTGAGCAGCAAGCCGGGTTGGCGAAGAAGCACGGGGTCGAGGTCACCAGTGAGGTGGTCTGGGTCCAGCACCCCTATGAAGAGATCCTTCACTTCGTCAACGAGATGCCTCTGGCCCTGATCATCAAGGACGCTCAGGAGGAGTCCGCGTTGAAGCGGATCTTCTTTACTCCGCTGGACTGGAGGTTGCTGCGCGATTGCCCGGTGCCGGTGCATCTGGTCACCAACGCCAGCTACGCACGGCCGCACAAGATTCTGGCAATTATCGATGTGTTGCGCAGTGAAGACCAGGATCTGGTGTTCAACGATCAGATTGTCGACGCGGCAGTGAAGCTGGCCGAACAGTGCAACGCCGAGCTTGATTTGGTGCATGTGTATGACTGGGCAGCGGTGTACGCCACGGACATGGGCGTTGGTGCATTGCCCCTCGCCACCGGCATCTACGAAGCATTGGGCGAGGCGCAACATGAGGCATTTGCGGCCCTGGCCGAGCGCCACGGCGTGCCGGCCGATCATCGCCACTTCATTGAAGGCGCGCCCCTGCAGAGTATCTGCGAGTTTGCGACTGATCATCAGATCGATGTCATCGTCATGGGAACGGTACACCGTAAGGGTTTGAACAAACTCTTGGGCAGCACCGCCGAACATCTCTTGCATCGGGCACCGTGCAGTGTGCTGGCGATCAAGCCGGGCGAGCGGCTGCAGTAGTGTTGAATTGCCCCTTGGCGCGCCAGTGTCTGGTGCTCCAAGGGGTATTTTTCTTACAGCATGAGGCGATGAATGACCTGGCGGGAATCGTCAGGATCGTTATGGACTTCAAATCCCAGGGCTTTTGCCAAATCGCGCATGGGGGCATTGCTTGAGGCATCAATGGAATACATCTGATGAAAGCCGTTCTTGCGGGCTGCTTTGATCAAATGCTCCATCAACAGCGTACCCAGTCCCAGGTGCTGCCATTCATCGGCGACGGTGATCGCGCATTCGCATTCATGTTCGGCGGTGGCGGCATAGCGACTGACGCCGATTTCGATCAGTTTGCCGTCTTCGTGGACCAGCGCGATGTAAGCCATGCGCTTCTTGCCGTCGATGTCCATCAACTGGTCGAGCATGGCCTTACCGGGTTCGTTGATTTGCGCCAGAAAGCGCATATGACGGGATTCCGGGGACAGGCGTTTGATGAATGCGTATTCGCGCTCGCGGTCTTTATCCGTCAATGGCCGGATCAGTACATGCCGACCGTCCCTGAGTGCTTCGATCCAGTATTGCCCGGAGACCGCGGCATAGGCGGCGGCAGCCCGTTCGTTGTGGTCCTTGACAGTGAGCATGGTGCAATCCTCCCTCTGATGGAAAAAAGGTCCGCGTGTAGCAGAAGGTCACGCGGTTCATATCTTTTTACGCCAACGGCGGCACTCGAATCTGATCTGGATCAGACACTCGGCACAGGCGTCCTCAAAGGCCCGGATTTGATGTAAATCAACCACGTTGGGGGCAATGAGTGCAGTCTAGGAGCATGCCGGCGGGATCGACCGGCGCCGAGCCGAGGTGTGTGATGGGTCATTATCAACGGTTACTGCTGATCGCCGATCGAACCCTGCATCAATCTCCAGCCTTGCTGCGCGCGGTCGCCCTGGCTAAAGCGAGTGGGGCGGTGTTGCACGTGTGTGCCTTTGTCGAACCGGTGCCGATCGTTCATTTGTGGGATGAAAAAGTCGATGAGGCGGCGTTTCACAGCTACCTGCGTCGCTATCGTCGCTGGATGTCGGAGGAAATCCAGCGACTGAGCGGTGAGGGGCTGAAAGTCTCGGTGGAAGTGGTCTTCACCACCCATCCGCTGCTGGATATCCTGAAGCATGTCGAGGAGTTCAAGCCTGACCTGGTGATCAAGGACGCCACGTTGGAGCCGGTGCTCAAACGGGTATTCATCACGCCACTTGATTGTCATCTGCTGCGCGAATGCCCGGTGTCTGTGCACCTGGTCAACCAGGCCCGTTACAGTTTGCCTCACCGGATCGTGGCGGCGGTTGACCCCTTCGACCCGCAAACCCAGATCAGTGGCCTCAACGACACCATCATTCAAACCGCGAACGCCCTGGCCCTGCAGTGCGATGCACCGCTGCATTTGCTGTACGCCTATGACCTGTCGCCCGCGTTCAATGGCGATGCACCGTTGGTCAGCGGCAGTTGGAGCATGGATTACATGGAGGAGCTGCGTGAATCCCTGCACCTGGCATTCGTGACCCTGGCCGACCGCTACGGTATACCGCCCGAACGCCGGCACTTTGTCATGGGCCAACCGGTTCGGGCGTTGACCGAGTTTGTCGAAGAGTACCTGGCCGACGTGGTGGTGATGGGTACGGTGCACCGGGTCGGGCTGGATCGGTTGATTGGCAGCACCACTGAACGGGCGCTTTACTCGGTGCCTGGCAGCATTCTGGCGGTCCGGTCACCCGGTTTTGCGGTCAGGGGGTGAGCACGATGGCGCCTTTGACCTGACCGCTCCTCAGCTGGGCGAGCGCCTGATTGGCGTCGTCCAGTGCAAAGCAGGTGACATCGCTGTGCACGGGCGTGTGCCGGATCTCCTGGAAAAACGCTGTGCCGTCTTCGCGCGTCAGGTTGGCCACCGAACGTACGCTGCGCTCACCCCAGAGCAGACGATAGGGAAACGCCGGGATGTCGCTCATGTGGATGCCGGCGCATATCACACAGCCACCCTTGACGGTGGACTCCAGCGCCAACGGCACCAGCGCTCCGACGGGGGCGAAGATCAGGCTGGCGTCGAGCAGGTGTGGCGGTTTCTGGTCCGAGGGGCCTGCCCAGGCGGCGCCCAACGTTCGGGCATACGCCTGGCCCTCGTTGTCGCCCGGTCGGGTGAAGGCGTACACCTGCTGCCCTCGGCCCAGTGCCACCTGGATCGCCAGGTGGGCGGCGGCACCGAACCCGTAGAGGCCCAGATGGCGTGCGTTTTTTGCCATTTGCAGCGCCCGAAAGCCGATCAGCCCGGCGCATAGCAACGGTGCGGCTTCAGTGGCCGAGAGCGTGTCCGGAAGGCGAAAGCAGAAGCGCGCGTCGGCCACGGTGTAGTCGGCATAACCGCCGTCCAGATTACAACCGGTGAACTGCGCCTGATCGCAGAGGTTCTCCCGGCCCGAGCGGCAGAATTCACACCGGCCGCAGGTCGATCCAAGCCAGGGAACGCCGACCCGCTGGCCGATCCAGTCGGGCGCAACGTCAGCCCCCACCGCGGTCACTTCCCCGACAATTTCATGCCCCGGCACTCGCGGCAGTGTCGCTTGCGGCAGCTCGCCATCGACCAGGTGCAGGTCGGTGCGGCATACGCCACAGGCCAGGACTTTGATTAACAGTTGCTGAGCATCAGGTGTCGGGATAACGCGTTCTTCCCGTTGCAGTGGCTGGCCAGGAGTCTGTAGCACCATGGCGCGCATGACGATTCTCCAGAATCAACGGCATTCAGGCTGTCAAACTGGCGCGTCCCGATGGCAGCCGGTGACCAGATGCTTGAGCCTGTCCATGTCGAGGATGGTGACGTTACGCCCGGAAATTTCGACCAGTGCCTGATCCCGCAGGTGGGCAATGCCTCGGCAGATGGTTTCCAGGCGCAGCCCCAGATAGGAACCGATCTCTTCGCGACGCATCTTCAGCACGAACTCCCTGGACGAATAACCGCGCAGGCTAAGCCGCTGCGACAGGTTCAGCAGAAAGGCCGCCAGACGTTCGTCGGAGTTCATTTTACCCATCAGCATCAGCATGTCGTGATCGCGCACTATTTCGCGGCTTAGAAGTTTGTTCAGATTGTGCTGCAGTGTAGGCAGCTCCCGGGAAAGCTTCTCCAGCTGGGCGAAATGGATGGGACACACTTCGCTGTCCTCAAGAGCGAAAGCATTGCAGGTGTGCTGCTCTTCACTGATGGCATCCAGGCCGAGCATCTCGCCGGGTATTTGAAAACCGGTGACTTGTTCGCGACCGTCGAGAGACAACACCGTGGTCTTGAAAGAACCGATGCGCACCGCGTAAAGCGAGCGCAATGAATCGCCCGTGCGATACAACGCTGCACCTTTTTTAACTTTTACGCGCTGGATGATCAGGGTGTCCAATCGCTCTACTTCCTGGTCGGTCAGGCCAATCGGCAGGCACAGCTCCAGAACGCTGCAGTTGGCGCAAGCGGCTTTCAGGTAATGGGCGTGAACGGGGCGGAGGTCATACGGCGGCATTAAGCGTCCCTCTATTGGTGTATGAAGCATAGGCGCTGATAGCCGGGTCAAACCCGTAATGCGTAAACCGAGGGCGGTTGTACGACGAACGGGGGTAGTGCCCCAGCAGAAAATGCCAGTCAGTCAGGAGCAATCCATGTGGGAGCGAGCCTGCTCGCGATAGCGGTGGGTCAGTCAACATTGATGTTGAATGTTATGCCGTCATCGTCGGAACGCCGCCCGGAGCCGGCTCGCTCCCACAGGTTTGCGCTTAACTGACTGGCATTCCTCTCCAGAGAAGGCGCGTTTGATGTAAATCAAGTCTTGAACCTCCCAGACTCCCAGAATCGACAAATGCCCTGTTCGCAGCGCGGGCCTGTCATCGACGGCCGGTGTTGCTCCTCGTCTAGAGCGGAGAGCTTCATGAGCGATTTTCTGAGTGCCGATCAGCTGGAAGGTCTCGACGCCTATTGGCGAGCGTCCAATTACCTGGCAGTGGGGCAGATCTACCTCAAGGACAACCCGCTGATCAGCGTGCCCCTGACACTGGAGCATGTAAAACCGCGTTTACTGGGGCATTGGGGAACAACGCCAGGTCTGAATCTGATCTATGTGCACCTCAACCGTCTGATCACCTGCTACGACCTGAACATGATCTTCGTCACCGGCCCCGGGCATGGTGGGCCGGCGATCGTGGCGCAGACCTATCTGGAAGGGACTTACACCGAGTTCAATCCTTCAGTGGAGCAGAACCGTAACGGCCTGGTCCGGCTCTTTCGGCAGTTTTCCTGGCCCTATGGGCTTTCCAGCCATGTTTCGGCGCAGATTCCCGGGTCGATCCATGAAGGCGGCGAACTGGGCTATTCCCTGGCCCATGCCTACGGCGCGGCGTTCGATAACCCGGACCTGATCGTGGCGTGCGTGATCGGCGACGGTGAGGCTGAAACGGGAACGCTGGCGGCCAGCTGGCATTCCAACAAATTCCTTAATCCGGTGCGTGACGGGGCAGTCCTGCCGATTCTGCACCTCAATGGCTACAAGATCGCCAACCCCTCGGTACTCTCCAGAATCAGCGAAGACGAACTGTCGGCCCTGATGTATGGCTACGGCTACGATCCGTATTTTGTCGAGGGTGATGAACCTGAGCAGGTTCATCAGGCGTTGGCCAGAACCCTGGACACGATGCTGTTGAAAATCCGCGAGATCCAGCGCGTTGCACGCAAATATCCGCAGCCTCCGGTGCCGGAGCGCCCTCTTTGGCCGATGCTGGTGCTGCGTACGCCACAGGGCTGGACAGGCCCCAAATTCGTCGATGGTCGGCATATTGAAGGCACATGGCGTGCGCATCAGGTGCCGCTGGCGGATTTCGGGCAGCCGATTCATCTGCGACAACTGGAAGACTGGCTCAGCAGCTATCGGCCTGATGAGCTGTTTGATGTCAATGGTGCCCTGTTACCCGAAATCGCTGCGCTGGCACCGACGGGGCACCGGCGAATGAGCGCCAATCCTCACGCCAATGGTGGCCTGCTGCTGCGACCGCTGGATCTGCCGCGCTTTACCGAATACGCCGTGAAACTTCCCGCGCCGGGCTGCCTGCGCGCAGAAGCGACCCGGGTGCTGGGGACGTTTCTGCGCGACGTGATGAAAAACAATCTGGCCTCAGGCAATTTTCGGTTGTTCGGCCCGGATGAAACCGCCTCGAACCGACTGGATGCGGTCTACGACGTCAGCGCGAAGGCGTGGATGGGCACCTTGGAGCCCGAAGATATCGACCTGGCGGCCGAAGGCCGGGTGATGGAGATTCTGAGTGAGCAAGTGTGCGAGGGTTGGCTGGAAGGCTATTTATTGACGGGCCGGCATGGACTGTTCTCCTGTTACGAGGCCTTCATTCACATCGTCGATTCGATGTTCAATCAGCACGCAAAATGGCTGAAAACCGCCGCCGAGGTGCCTTGGCGCAAACCCGTAGCCTCGCTCAATTACTTGCTCACCTCGCATGTCTGGCGTCAGGACCATAACGGTTTTTCCCATCAGGACCCGGGCTTCATCGATCTGGTCGCGAACAAGAAGTCCGATGTGGTCCGGATCTACCTGCCAGCCGACGCCAATTGCCTGCTGTCGGTTGCCGACCACTGCCTGAGAAGTCGCAACTACATCAACATCATCGTTGCCGGCAAACAACCGGAGTGGCAGTGGCTGGATATCGGTTCGGCCATCCGTCATTGCCTGTGCGGCATCGGTCAATGGGACTGGGCCTGCCAGAACGATCAAGACCCGGACGTGGTCATGGCTTGCGCCGGAGACGTTCCGACCCTGGAAACGCTGGCTGCCGTGACCTTGCTTCGCGAGTACGTGCCGGATTTGCGCGTCAGGGTGATCAACGTCGTCGATCTGATGGTGCTGCAACCGTCATTTCAGCATCCCCATGGTTTGTCGGACTCGGCGTTCGACGAGCTGTTCACCGTCGACAGGCCCGTGATCTTTGCTTTCCACGGGTACCCGGCACTGATTCACCGGCTGATTTACAAACGCAGCAATCATGAGAACTTCCACGTGCGCGGCTTCAAGGAGGAGGGGGCGACCACGACACCGTTCGATATGGCGGTCATCAATAACCTGGACCGTTATCAGCTGGCGCTGGATGTGATCGAGCGGGTTCCGCGCCTGCACGAGCAGATCGAAACGGCCCGGGCGCGTTACTGGGCAACGATGGAGAAACACAAGCTTTACCTCATCGAACACGGGCAGGACTTGCCCGAAGTGATGAACTGGCAATGGACGCCTGCGGCCGGCAGTTGAGGAGCCCCAATCGATGCCGTCATCCATTCAGCATGAGCGCAGAGGCAAGAAGCCGTTCGCGTCCAGGCCTGAACGTTCTGGAGCCAGACCATGAGCCAGTATCAACGGTTGCTGCTGATCATCAATCCGACCCTGCGTCACTCCCCGGCCATCCACCAGGCCAGCGCTCTGGCCAAGGCCTGTGGTGCCACTCTGCATATTCTCGGGCTGACCAAACCGGTCAGGCTTTTTTCGCTGCTTGAACCGCCGGCACGGGACGAGACGCGCATGCGTTACCTGCAGGAGCAGAGCCGATGGTTGAAGAATGAAGTGCACGCACTACGTGCCAAAGGGCTTGATGTGACCAGCGAAGTGAGATGGAGCGATGATGCCCGTCTGGAGATCCTGGACTATGTGATGCAACTGCGTCCCGACCTGTTGCTCAAGGAGATTCAGCATGAGCCGCTGCTCAAGCGCGCCTTTGTCACGCCCATGGATTGGTACTTGCTGCGCGAGTGCCCGGTGCCGGTTTATCTGCTGAGTCCCTGCAGTCATACGTTGCCGCGCAAGGTGGTCGCGGCGGTGGATCCCGAGCCGCAGGGCAGCAAGCTGAACGAGCGGATCCTGCAGCAGGCCAATAGCCTGGCATTGCAATGTGATGCCCAATTGTCTCTGCTGCACGTTTGCCCTATGTCCTCCGACTATCTGGACGATGCCGATGGAGATGAGCCGGTGCTGTCGAAGCTCAGGAAAGATCTGCGCCAGGCACTGGAAAAATCCTTTGTCACACTGGCTCATGACTTTGGGGTGCCTGTTGAGTGTCGGCATTTTATCTTCGGTGATCCGGTGTCGGCGCTGGCCGGGTTCGTCAACGATAACCAGACTGACGTGATCGTCATGGGCAGGGGCCGGCACCATGGCCTGCAATGGTTGATTGGCAGCACCACCGAACATGTGCTTTATCAAGTGCCTTGCAGCATCCTGGCCGTTTAGGTCCCGTGGAAGCGGTCGTCCACCGGCGGCCGCTATTTGCTCTTCCAGTATTTCTGCATTTCGAGAAACAGAAAGGACGCCGTCCAGGTGATGAGCACCAGGCCGGTCAGTGCCTGCAACCCGGTCAGGTACTTGAGTTTGCCCATGGGCGAGATATCGCCAAAACCGATGGTGGTAAAGGTGGTGAAGGAAAAGTACACGCAATCCATGAACGAGCCGTCAAAGTTGCCGCTCAGGCTGCCCCAGTCGCCGGAGCGCGCCATCAGGTAATAGGCCAGCGCAAAGCACCAGACTTCTGTCGCATGGGCCAGCATCGCGCCAAATACCCCGACGACGATTCTGAATCGACTCCAGGCCCGGAGCCGGGGAAGCCAGTCGTTCAGGCGTGACAGGCATTCGTAGTGGATCACCACGGCAACGATGACCACCAGCGTATTGATCAGCGTGACCTCAATCATGGCGAGCCATCGGGGGCGGCCTTGAGCGGTAGCAGCGGCGTAAACTCCTCTGGCGTCAGCGTTTCCTTTTCCAGCAGTAAATGAGCGCCGGCATCCAGGTCGGCCCGACGACTGTCGAGCAGTACCTTGGCCCGGTTATAGGCTTCTTCGAGCAAGGCGCGGATGCCCAGGTCGATTTCCCGCGCGGTTTGTTCCGAATAGTCTTTCTGGCCCAGTCCGGCCATGTGTTCGCCCAGATAAGTCGGGGTTTGCCGTTCGAGTACTGATTGACCGAGTTCGGCACTCATGCCGAAACGGGTGATCAACTGCCGGGCGATGTCGGTCGCCCGGGTCAGGTCATCGGCGGCACCCGTGGAGATCTGGCCATAGACGATGAACTCGGCGGCACGACCGGCCATCAGTACAGCGATGCGATCCTTGAGCATCTGACAACTGATCAGGAAGTGATCCTCGGTCGGTCGCTGCAAGGTATAACCCAGCGAGCCAATGGAGCGGGGGATGATCGACACCTTGTGGACCGGGTCCATCCCCGGCAAGGTGCCTGCGGCCAGGGCATGGCCCATTTCGTGATAGGCCACCACCAGGCGCTCGTCAGGCCGTAACAGGCTGCTCTTGCGTTCGACCCCGGCGACGATGCGTTCCACCGCGACCGTGAAGTCGTCGAGGTTGACGGTCTCGCCTCCCCGGCGGGTGGCCACGATGGCGGCTTCGTTGATCAGGTTCGCCAGGTCCGCACCGGTGAAGCCGGTGGTGATTTCGGCGATACGTTCGGAGTCGATGTCCGGCGCTACGGTGATTTTTTTCAGATGGACCTTGAGGATGGCTTGTCGGCCTTTTCGATCGGGGCGGTCGATCACCAGTTGACGGTCGAAGCGCCCGGCCCGCAGCAACGCCGGATCGAGGACCTCCGGCCGGTTGGTCGCTGCCAGCAGGACCACACCTTCGCGCGGGTCGAAACCGTCCAGCTCGGCCAGCAGCTGGTTGAGGGTCTGTTCTTTTTCGTCGTTGCCGCCAAACGCACCGATACCGCGCATTTTGCCCAGGGCGTCGAGTTCGTCGATGAAGATAATGCACGGTGCCGCTTGCCGCGCCTGCTCGAATAAATCGCGCACTCGAGCGGCGCCGACACCGACGAACATTTCGACGAATTCGGACCCGGAAATCGAAAAAAACGGCACCCCGGCTTCACCGGCGATCGCCTTGGCCACCAGGGTCTTGCCGGTGCCCGGTGGGCCGACCAGCAGGGTGCCCTTGGGAATATGCGCTCCCAGGCGTGCGTACTTGGCCTTGTCCTTCAGGAACGAGACGATTTCCACCAGCTCGGCCTTGGCTTCGTCGATGCCCGCGACATCGGCGAAGGTCACCCCGGTATCACGCTCGACAAAGACCTTGGCCCGCGACTTGCCGACATTCATCAGCCCGCCAAGGCCCTGTTTTTCGGCCATGCCGCGGAACAGGAAATGCCAGAGCACCATGATCATGGCAAAGGGCAGCAACCAGCCCAGCAGCGCGTTCAGCAGGGTGTTTTCGCTGATGCCGGAAAAGCCGACACCCGATTGCGCCAACTCAGTCGCCAGCGTGGGATCGACCCGCACGGTGGTGAACAGGTCGTGGCCGTCGATGGGCTCTTGCAGCTTGCCGCTGATCTGCTCCTTGTCGACCCGCAACTCGCTGACCTTGTGCTCGCCCAACAGTTGCAGGAACTGACTGTAAGGGATGCTTTGCACTGAATGACGTTCAACCAGAAAAAGCTGAGCGAGCGCAAGGACCAGAAAGGTGATCGCGAAGTAGGAAAGGTTCCACTGGTGATTCTTCTTCATGGCCTTGGCTCAAGGGGAAACGGGCACGATGCGTGGCGGTTCAATCCTTAACCCCCATAGGCATTTCAATAGAATTCTAGACGCCACCCGCTCGAACGCCGGGTTTTACGCTTTCCTCTGAGCTGACCGTCCCGGTACTTCTTGTCCAGAGCGCATGACGACGATTTTTTGTGATTTTTATCAACCCCGGCCAGCAGCTGCCCGCTCACTATCGACATTAACCAGAGAGGGTGTTCGTCGATCCGTGTGCTGATGGAAGGCCGGCACAGGAGTGCTGTTCATCGGTTTCGACTGACCAAGCATCTGCCGACGAGGTGTGTGATGTTCGAAATTCGCCGTTTACTGCTGATCGCTCCGAGCGAAATGTCCCGTACCCCCGCGTTTGACCGGGCGGAATCCCTGGCGAGGGCGACAGGCGCGCTGCTGCATATCGTGGCGTTCGATTATGTCGAAGCGCTGGCGGTCGCTGGCCTGTTTGACCATCAGGCCATGGCGCAGGCGCGCGAGGGATATTTGCAGGTGCACCGTCACTGGCTTGAGCAGCAGGCCCGGTTTGGGCAATGCAAAGGCCTGCACGTGACCACTGAAGTGGTCTGGGCCAAACCGGGTATCGAGGAGATGCTTGAGTACGTGAACGACTTCGGGGCAGACATCGTGATCAAGGATGTACAGCACGTATCGGCATTTCAACGGGTTTTCTACAAGCCTCTGGACTGGCTGTTACTGCGCGACTGCCCGGCGCCCTTGCATCTGGTCACCGATGCCAGAAACCCGTTGCCCTTGAAAATACTGGCGGCTGTCGACCTTTCCCATCTTGAAGAGCTGACGCAGGGGCTGAATGGCCAGATCCTCGACATTGCTTCGAAGCTGGCCTTGTCCTGTGGCGCGAAGTTGCACCTGCTCAATGTCAGCGGCTGGATTGTGAACGGCGACTCCGGCGTGAACCTGCAATACCTGACCATGCGGGAAAGCTTGAGAGACGCGGTCAGCGATACCCAGATTGAAGCCTTCGATACGCTCGCCGAACGCTATGAGATTCCAGAGGCGAAACGGCATCTGTTGACCGGTGTTCCGCACAAGATGATCGAGCGTTTCGCGGCGAGTAATGAGTTCGACATGATTGTGATGGGCACCGTGCACTATCGGGGCGTGAACGTATTTCTCGGCAGTACTGCCGAGAACACCCTGAACCGGGCTCCCTGCAGTCTGATGATCGTCAAGCCGCCGTATTGATGGCGTATCGTGGTAGCGGTATTCGATAACTGCCAGTGCCCGTGGGGCATCGGCTGATCGGGAGCAGAAACGCTCATGAGTTCGGATCAAACGGGTTCTGCCGATCATCCGGCGATTGATTCGAGCGGCCTGACCAAATGGTTCGGGGAAGGGGACGTACGAATGAAGGCTGTCGATCAGGTCTCACTGGTCGCACAGTTCGGTGAAATGGTGTTCATCGTTGGCCCGTCAGGAAGCGGCAAGACCACGCTGCTGAGCATGATCTCGGGCATTCTGCGGCCGGATGCCGGTACGGTGAAGATCAACGGCAATGACATCTGGAGCCTGAGCACCGATCAACTGGCAGAGTTACGCCTCAATAACATCGGCTTTGTGTTTCAGGACTACCATCTTTTCGCACGGTTGACCGCTGCCGAGAACGTCGCGATTCCCTTGATCCTCAAGCACTGTGATTGGGACGACGCCATAACGCAGGCGAAGCAGAGCCTGGAAGTGGTCGGCCTCAAGGACCGCGGCGACATTCTGCCGGTCAAGCTCTCCGGCGGCGAACAGCAGCGGGTGGCGATCGCCCGGGCGATCATCGGCGGCCCGCAGCTATTGATTCTCGACGAGCCCACCGCGTCCCTCGACGGTGACACCGGGAAGATGATCATTGCCTTCGTGAAGTCGAATATTCTCAACCAGCAGCGTTGCATTCTGATCGTCACTCACGACGCGCGGATCAATGAGTACGCCGACCGCATCATTCACATGGAAGATGGCCGCATCAGCGAACCTGACCGGACCTCGCCATGAAGAACCGGGTGCTGTTTGTGCTGGCCGTCATCGGTGTATTGGCCGGGGTGACCGCCGCCTACCTGCTCGGACGCACGCCCCGTCCATTGCCGCCAGCCTTCGCCCCGGCGAGCAGCCCTTATGACACCGCTATTTATGCTAACGGGATTATCGAAAGCGAGCAGCCCGGCGGTTCCAACATCGTGATTTACCCGCAGGTTTCCGGGCCGATCACTCAAGTGCTGGTGCAAGAAGGGCAGGCTGTCACCCGCGGTACGCCCCTGGTGACCATCGATGACGCCGTGCCCAGGGCAAACTTCGAATTGGCGCAAGCCAGTCTGAAAACCGCTCAGGACCAATACACCAAGCGCCTGGCGTCCTACGGGATTGATCCCAAGTCCATCAGCAAGGACACGCTGGACACCGCAAAAGATACCGCGGCCCAGGCACAGGCAGCGCTCAAGGCGGCGAATGCCACGCTTGCGCAATATGCGATCAAGGCCCCGGTGGATGGCGTGGTCCTGGCCATCAATACCACCGTGGGCAGTTATGTGTCGCCGCAGGGCGCCTATGACCCGTATATCCAGCAATTCAGCCCGTTAGCGGTGATGAGCGCTGAACAGACCTATCTGGCGGTACGCTGCTATGTGGACGAGATCCTGATTGCCCGCTTGCCGCCGCCCGAACATATTCGTGCACAGATGTTGATCCATGGCTCGGATATCAAGGTGCCGCTGGAGTTCGTTCGCGTGCAGCCGTACGTGTCGCCGAAAATCCAGTTGTCCAATCAGCGTCAGGAGAAAGTCGACCTCAGGGTGTTGCCGGTGCTTTTCCGGTTCGAGAAAAAAGACCTCCCGATGGTGTATCCGGGGCAGTTGGTGGATGTCTTCATAGGACAGAAATGATGTGCCAGTCCCGCGTCCATCGACCACTGCGATTGCATGCCCGAGTGCTCCCCATCATTTTTCTGATGGCGATAAACGCTTGCACGGTAGGCCCGGACTTTTCGCGTCCGCCTACGCCGTCGCAGAGCGGCTACACCCGCAATCCGGCGACGACGACCGTCGCGGCGCAGGGCCAGGCGCAGCATTTTTTGCCGGGGGCTGAAGTGGCGCCCGACTGGTGGCGGCTGTTCAAGTCCGGCTCTCTGGATGCGGTGGTTCGCCAGGCGGCTGCCAACAACCAGACCTTGCAGGCTGCCGAGGCCAGCCTGCGGCAAAGCCAGGACACGCTCATGGCCGGTCATGGGGTTTTCTATCCGCATCTGGACCTTCACGCCGGCGCGACCCGCGAACGCAATGCCCCGCTCCAGCAAGGGCTGTCGACGGGAGGGACGATCTTCAACGTGGTGACCCTGAGTGGCACGATCAGCTACACCCTCGATGTGTTTGGCGGACAGCGTCGAACGGTGGAAGGCCTGCAAGCCGAGGTCGACCATCAAGCCTGGCTGACCCATGCGGCTTACCTCACCCTGACCGCCAATGTCGTGAATACCGCCATCGCCCGTGCCGGCTATATCGCGCAAAGGCGCGCCACAGAGCAGTTGATTGCGCTGCAAAAACAACAGCTTCGGACCACCGAGGTGCAGGTGCGCAGCGGTACGGCGCCTTATTCGGCGGTCCTCAGTTTGCGCAGCCTGATTGCCAGCAATGAGGCCTTGTTGCCGGCGCTGGAGCAGAAAATCAGCCAGGCCGAGCATTTGCTGGCCACCCTCGAAGGCGTCGCCCCCACCGATGTCAGGCTCCCTGACATCGAGCTGACAGGTCTTTCGCTGCCCACCGATTTGCCGGTCAGCCTGCCCTCGAGGCTAGTCCGGCAGCGGCCGGATATCTTGTCCGCAGAAGCGCAGCTGCACCGGGCCAGTGCCAACATCGGGGTGGCCACGGCGGCGATGTTTCCCAGTTTCAATCTGACCGGGACCTATGGGACGGCCGGGTCGAACCTGGGGTCATTGTTTGCGAGTGCCGGGCGGTTCTGGAGTCTTGGCCCCTCCATCGATGTCCCGCTGTTCCAGGGCGGTAGCCTGTGGTTTGGTCGAAAAGCGGCGATCGATGCCTATCAGCAGGCGGCAGCGAATTATCGGCAAACCGTGCTCGAGTCTTTCGCGCAAGTGGCTGATGCCCTCAAGGCCCTGGAGTTCGATGCACAGGTCCTGCAAAAACAGACCGAGGCACAGGCTACCGCTGAAGAGGCGCTGCGTTTGCTGCAAGCCAACTACCGATCGGGCCTGGTGACCTATCTGGATCTGCTGGCGGCCGATGTGCAGTTGCATCAGGTCAACATCGCTTGTCTGCAAGCACTCGCCCAGCGTCATCAGGACACTGTCGGGCTGTTCGTCGCGCTGGGCGGCGGCTGGTGGAACACTCCGCGCCCTGCGGGCAGCAGGCAGACACCATGAAATACTCGGGCATCCTGCGGATCGGCTTCAAGCTGCTGGTCAATGACAAGGCCAAGTTTTCGGCGTTGCTGGTGGGGATTACGTTCTCGGTGTTCCTGATGATGCAGATGACCGCACTGTTTGCCGGCATCCTCAACCGTGCCCACTCGACGGTGACCAATATCGGCGCGGCGATGTGGATCATGGACCCGGCCGTGAACACACCGACCAGCGTCATCCCTCTGCCTGACTATTTGCTCGATGCCGTACGCAGCATGGAACAGGTGCGCTATGCCGTGCCTGTATTCATTGGTGGCGCCCAGGTCCGGTTGGCCAGTGGCACCTATCAATCGGTCAGCGTGATAGGTCTCGACGATACCAGCCTGTTCGGTCGCCCTGAGCTGGAACAGGGCGTTATCGAAGATATTTACGCGGAAAACGCATTCATCATGGTCCACGATGCCGAATTTTCGAAACTGGAGAGTCCGCGGATAGGCACCTCCTTCGAGCTCAATGACCACCGCGGCACCATCGTCGCCATCGCCAAGGTACTGACCAGTGGATTGACCGGCATACCGACGCTCTACACCACTTACCGGCGCGCCATCGAATACATCCCGACCACCCGCTTCACGGTGTCTTACATTCTGCTGGAACCCAGGAACAAGGCCGCAGTGGCTGCGATCAAGCAGCAGGTTGCGCGGTTGGGTTACATCGCCTTGACCCGGGGAGAGTTCAACCAGCGGATTACCGATTACTACATCTACCAGACCGGGGTCGGCACCAACATATTGACGATGACGGTGATCAGTTTCCTGGTCGGGTTATCCATCTCCGGTCAGACGTTCTACACCTTCATTCTGGAAAACCTCGACAAGTTCGCAGCCCTCAAGGCAATTGGCGCCAAGGGCCGCGAGCTGATCTACATGATCCTCTTCATGGCCATGTTCACCTGTTTGACGGGGTACGGACTGGGGGTCGGCCTGGTCACGTTGATGATCTTCACGGTGCGCACCTATCTGCCCAATTACGCAGCGATGATTACGTTCTGGAACCTGGGGCTGGCGTTTGGCCTGGTGCTGTTGATCGCCGGGGTTTCCAGTTATGTGGGCATACGCAAGGTGCTGAAAATCGAGCCATTCGACATATTCAGGGGCTGAGCCTTGATAAGACGGAGCCAGCCCGGCTGCTGTTGATAAATATCAAGTGCCGGGAGACGTAAAGGGAGGATCAATAGCGTACCTATCAGTGTTCAAGGAGACGGGCATGCGAATGACATTTCTCGGTGCGGCTGGCACGGTGACGGGCAGCAAGTACCTGCTGGAACATAACGACAAACATGTGTTGATCGATTGCGGTCTGTTCCAGGGCTACAAACAGCTGCGCCTGCACAACTGGGACCCTTTCCAACTGCCGGTCCGGGATCTGGAAGCCATCGTTCTGACCCATGCTCACCTGGATCACAGCGGCTACCTGCCGGTGTTGGTGCGCAACGGTTATCGCGGCCCGGTCTATGCCACGGCGGCGACCTGCGAGCTGGTCAAGATTCTGCTGCTCGACAGTGGCCGCTTGCAGGAAGAGGAGGCTGAATACGCCAACCGCCATGGCTTCTCCAAACACGATCCGGCCTTGCCGCTGTATACCGAACAGGACGCGCACAGGGCACTGAAGCTGTTGCGGCCAGTGGAATTGCACCATCAGGTCGACATTGCTCCGGGGATCAGCATTCGATTGCGCTGTGCCGGACACATCCTTGGCGCGGCCACCGTGGAAGTGCGTGCAGAAGGCATTAGCCTGTTGTTTTCCGGGGACTTGGGGCGGCCGAATGATCCGTTGATGTTCACCCCGGAAACCATCGAACAGGCCGACTATTTGCTGGTGGAGTCGACCTACGGCGACCGTCATCACCCCGCGGAGCCTCCGGAGGAACAACTGGCCGACGTTATCAACCGCACGGCATTGCGCCACGGCATTACCCTGGTGCCCTCGTTTGCGGTCGGGCGTGCGCAACTGCTGATGTATCACCTCTATCGCCTGAAACAGAAGAAGGCGATCCCTGACCTGCCGATCTACCTCAACAGCCCCATGGCCACCGATGTCACTCGCTTGTACCAGCGTTTTCGCAGTGAACACCGGCTGTCGCTGGAGGAATGCGAAGGCATGTGCCATGCCGCGCATTTCGTGCGTTCGGTCAGAGACTCCATGGACCTTGACCAACAGCGCACCCCTGCGGTGATCATCGCTGCCAGCGGTATGGCCACCGGGGGGCGGGTGCTTCACCACCTCAAGGCGCTGGCGCCCAACCCGCTCAATACGCTGCTGGTTCCCGGTTTCCAGGCCGGGGGAACTCGCGGTGCGCAGATCATCGCCGGTGCCCCATCGGTGCGGATTCATGGCAAGGACGTGCCGATTCGGGCCGAAGTGGTGCCCATGGGGACCTTGTCCGCGCATGCCGACGGAGATGAAATCATGCAGTGGCTACGGGGCTTCAAGCGGCCACCGAAACACACCTATGTCGTGCACGGAGAACCCAATGCATCGGATGTGCTGCGCCGTCGCATCAGCCTGGAGCTGGGCTGGTCGGTCTCGGTGCCGGAGTACCGTGACAGCGTTGAGCTGACGGGCGTCCCGGTCCCGGCCTGAAATCCTGACGACCCAAAGTCCCTTGCCGGTGTGGCGGCAAGGGGCCTTCGGCCAACAGCTTTTGCTGGGTGACGGGTGTTCTGGGTACGCAAACGTTGTTGCCTGGCTTGCTGACTGTCGTCGTCAGCCGGCCTCGCTTTACTCGTCACGTGTCCAGCTGACGCTCAACTGATATTGGTCATCACCATAATGGTAATTTGCGTGGCCTTTGAAAGCGCCTGTCAGTGCATGACCCAAGCGGTTGGCGAGATGGATGCCGGTGGTGGTCACGACCAGGGCACCCCCGGAGTCGGTCAGCTTGATGAGGCGCTCAAGGGCATGATCGGCTTTTTCCTGCCGCTCGGTGTTTTCGATCAGATTGACGATTTCTTTTCGATGCTTGAGCAAGAAGCTGCCGGACAGCGTTAGCGTGCCCGCCGGCCTGTTGTCATTGATGCGCCGACAGGCCGGGCAGGTCACCGTTTCGGCACCAGCGATCACCGTGTTTTCAGGCTGCTTCCAGGTCCAGTTACCGGCCTGATAAATCGCATCGCACTTCGAACAGATGGCCGAGCCTGCGACTCGCTGCAATAAATAGGGGTCATGGGCAGGTGTCTTGAACAGTTGGTTTTTTTGACTGAGTTGATGTTTGTCCATGACCTGTTCCTCGCAAATGAGAAGGATAAAAACTGCACCCCCAGCCCTGTTTTCAGATCGATTTTTACCAATAGTGCCCGCTGACAGAACCGTGGAATTCACGGGTTCATTTGGCCGCGACTGGTTGTTGTACAGGTTGATTTTTGTCAACTGAGGGCCATTGGCTGACGGCCAATCATCTGGAGTCGGTGCGCGAAATGCGCGCGCAGACAAGTACCTGCGAAGGCCCCGCGACGTCGTGACTTTGTTGATAAAAATCAACGTCGCGTGAGCCATTTCAGGGAAGCTGCAAGTACCTGCCTGTTGCAGGATGACTCGGGAGAACAACCTGATGGCTCACAGTAAAATTCTGTTTCGTGCCGCCGCTCGCGAGAAAATCCTCTGCGGTGCCACCCAGCTGGCGGATGCGGTTCGGGTGACCCTTGGGCCCAAATCGAAATCGGTGTTGATTCAGAACAAGTGGGGTAATCCGACGGTCTGCAACGACGGCGTGACGATTGCCAAGCGAATCGACCTGCAAGACCCCGAGGAGGGGCTGGGTGCCCAGATGCTGCGTCAGGCGGCGGAACGTACCGGCGATGCGGTCGGGGACGGGACCAGCACGGCAACGGTGCTGGCCCATGCCATCCTGGCTGATGGCATACGCAACGTCGTCGCCGGTGCCAGCGCGATTGATTTGAAGCGTGGCCTGGACCGCGGGCTGTTGCTGGTGGTGCAATCGCTGGCAGCCCAATCGCGTCCGGTCAGTACCCCCAAGGAAAAGGCCCAGGTGGCCACGCTTTCGGCGCATAACGATGCGGTTATCGGCCAACTGGTTGCGGATGCTCTGGAAAAGGTCGGCGTTGAAGGCGTGGTCAGTGTCGAGGAGTCCAAGACCACTGAGACCGTGGTCGAGGTGATGGAGGGAATGCGTTTTGACCGTGGTTATGTCTCACCGTATTTCGTGACCGATACCGAGAAGATGCAGGTCGAGCTCGATGATGCCTACCTGCTGCTCTGTGACCATAAGATCGGTGTGCTCAAAGACTTGATCCCATTGCTTGAGTTGATCGCCAAAAGCGGCCAGCCACTGGTGCTGATCGCCGACGACATAGAGGGCGAGGCGCTGACCACGCTGGTCGTCAACCAGATCCGTGGCGTATTGCGCGCGGTGGCGATCAAGGCCCCCGGCTTCGGTGATCGACGCAAGGAAATGCTCCAGGACATTGCCGTCCTGACCGGGGCAACGGTGGTCTCCAATGAGCTGGGCATCAGTCTTGAACAGGTGGACATGAGCCAGTTGGGGCAAGCGCATCGCGTCGTGGTGCAAAAAGACAGCACGGCGCTGATCGGCGGCGCCGGTCAGCGCGAAGCGATTGAGGCGCGCCTGCAACAGATCCGCGTGCAAATGGACGCGACTACCAGCGATTACGACCGTGAAAAGCTCCAGGAACGACTGGCCAGGTTGTCTGGCGGCGTTGCGGTGATCCGGGTCGGGGCGCCTTCCGAGGCCGAGATGAAGGCCCGCAAGGATGCACTGGATGATGCCATTTCGGCGACTCGGGCGGCGATTGCCGAGGGCATCGTTCCAGGGGGCGGGCTGGCATTGCTCAAGGCTGTGCCGGTTATCGCGGCCGAGGAGGCTGGCTATGAAGGCGATGCCAGAACCGGTTTGCAGATACTTCGCCGAGCGCTCGAAGCGCCGGCCCGGGTGATCGCGGAAAACTCGGCGGTGGATGCCGGCGTGGTCGTTGCCCGTATGCTGGCGGAGCCGGGGAATATTGGCTTCGATGCGTCAGCCAATGTCTATGTGGACATGTATGAAGCCGGCATCATCGATCCGACCAAGGTGGTGCGTATCGCGCTGGAAAATGCCGTTTCAGTCGCCAGTATCCTGCTGCTGACCGAAGCGACCATGACCGATATCCCGGAAAAGGAAACGCCTGCCCAGCCCCCGTTCCCTGAATGACCCGCACCGCGCTGCGGCGGTGCGCAGTGACTTGATATAAATCAAGATCAAGCAGGCATCAGGGGAGGACGCTGAGTCAACGCTGGTGATTCGATCCAGCGAGGACGCAATGGCTGACCACCAGCAAGGGGCAGCGGCAGGCGTCGAAGTCCAACCTGTCTGGAGTTCAGATCATGAGCCAGTATCAACGGTTATTACTGATCATCAACCCGGCCCAGCGCCATTCCCCTGCGATACACCATGCCGCTGCCCTGGCCAAGGCCAGCGGGGCGAGCCTGCATATTGCCGCGTTAGTACCATCGCTGGACATCCTGTCACTGCTTGAAGAAGGCGTGCGGGAAAAAGCTCGGCAGAGTTACCTCCAGGACCATAGCGATTGGCTCAAGGATCAGGCGGAAAAGATGCGCGGCAGGGGCATCGAGGTGACCACCGAGGTGGCGTGGGCTGATGACATGCAGCAGGCGATCCTTGATCACGTCAGCGAAATGCAGCCCAACCTGCTGATCAAGCAAGTACAGCATGAGCCTGCGCTCAAACGTGCATTTTTCACCCCTCTGGACTGGCACTTGCTGCGCCACTGCCCGATACCGATGTATCTGGTGGGCGCAAGTGGTCATGCCTTGCCGCGCAAGGTGGTGGCAGCGGTTGACTCGTCGGATACCGAGTCTTCGAACAGCGAACTGAATGACCGGATCATCCAGCAGGCCAACAGCCTGGCGCTGCAGTGCAATGCCGAATTGCACCTGCTGTATGCCTGTGACATTTCGGCGGCCTATCTCGGCGATATGGGCGGCGGCGGGCTGACGCTGGCGGACCTTACCCGGGAATTGCGCAGAGAGCTGGAAAAGTCATTCCTGCGCTTGGCCGGTCGATTTGGTGTGCCCTCTGACCGTCGACATTTCGTCATGGGGAGCCCCGTATCGGCGTTGAGTGAGTTTGCCGACGAGCAACAGGTGGATGTGATCGTGATGGGCAGAGTCCAGTCCCACGGGCTGGAAAAACTGCTCGGCAGTACGACTGAACATATCCTGTATCAGGTGCCTTGCAGCGTTCTGGCGGTCTAGGGGCTGTGGCGTATTGCGTCAAGTTCAGTAGAACAAGTTCTCCTGCCGCAGTCGCGCGAAGCGCTCAAGCGCTGCGGCATCGAGTGCTAGTGCGGCGTCAGGCGCTATGCCGTCGCGAATGGCTTGCCAGACGATTTGCGAGCCGATTGAGCCGCGGGTCGCCGCAATATCGAACGCACCGGGATAGAGCGTATGCAGCGTGGCAAGCAGTGCCAATCCCAGGCGTGCGACGGGACGTTGCTCAGGCACCGGGTTGCGCGTGATGCTCACGCCATGACAGAGCTGACCGTGCCAGTTCGATTCAGTGGGCACGAAGTCGATCGGCTCGAAATGCGCGCCAACGTTGAGGGCATTCAGCGCATGGGCGAGCTGGGTCGCGTTGATCCACGGCGCGCCGATCCACTCGAACGGATGCGGTGTGCCGCGTCCCACGCTCAGTCTCGCGCCCTCGAGCAAACCGACATCCGGGTAGAGGTCCAGCTGGGACAGCGTGCGCAGGTTTGGCGAGAGCGGCACCCAACCGAGCCCGGTGTCGGCGAAGGTCATCTCACGTCGGTAGCCCTGCATCGGCACCACGCGCAGATCCGCGCCAATGTGCTTGTTGCGGTTGAACAGACTCGCCAGTTCGCCGACCGTCATGCCCGGTTGCAGCGGCGCCGGGAAATAGCCGGTGAACGATTCTTGACGGCTGTCCAGCACCGGTCCGCCGAATTGCTGCGCCCCGAGCGGATCGGGCCGGTCCAGCACGAACAGCGGAATGCGCCGCGCCGCCGCGGCCTCCAGTGCGTAGCCGAGCGTCGTCTCGTAGGTGAAGAAGCGCACGCCGGCATCCTGGATGTCAAAGACCAGCGCGTCCAGTCCGGCGAGTGAACCGGGCGGAAAGCGCCGCGCCGCGCCGTAGAGACTGTGTACGGTGAGGCCCGTCGCGGTGTCGAGGGTGTCGCCGACCCGCTCGTCCACATCGATATTCAGCCCATGCTCCGGCGAGAACAGGGCTGCCAGCCTGACGCCAGGCGCGTGCGCGAGTACGTCGACGGTGCGCCGGCCTTCGGCGTCGAAGCCGCTGCGATTGGTGATCAAGCCCACGCGCTTGCCGGCGAGCGGCGCAAACCGCTGCGTCTCAAGCACGTCGATGCCGGTCTGCACCGGGCCCGTCGAGATCGGCAGGCGATCGGCGGCACTCAGTGCCGGTAACGTCGATGGCAGCCATTGGCCAATTTGCGCGACGCTCGCAGATGGAGCCCGGCTGGCCAGCAGCGCGAGCAACTGCGCACGCAACGGGCGGGCGTCGCCGCGGTCGTCCGGGTACACGCGGTTGGTCAGGATAACGATGAATTGGCGCGTCAGCGGATCGATCCACAGGCCGGTGCCGGTGTATCCGGTGTGGCCGATCATGCCAATCGGTGGCAGGCGGTCATGGTTCGACGCGAACGGTGCGGCCAGGTCCCAGCCGAGTCCGCGCCACGGTGGAGTCGCGAGCGGCGAGGCGGCACTGGTGAGCGCGGCAATGCTCGCTGGCCGCAGAATCTGCACGCTGCCAGCGCGCCCTTGGTTGAGCATCATCTGCGCGAAGCGGGCGAGGTCATCCGCGGTGGAAAACAGCCCGGCGTTGCCGGAGACACCGCCCATCCATTCGGCGGTCGGATCGTGCACGCGGCCGCGGCGGATACCGGCCTTGTTCGCCAGTGTCGGCGCACTGCGGGCCGCTCGCCGGGGGTCCGGCACAAAGACCGTGTCGCGCATACCGAGCGGGCCGAAGATGTAGGCCTGGCAATACGCGTCGAGCGTGCGGTGGGTGATGCGCTCGACCAGTTCGCCCAGCACCACGAAATTCAGGTCACTGTAGATGACGCGCTCACCTGGCACGCTCCGCAGACGCTGCGCCGCAATCGCGCTCAATACGCCTTCGCGGTCCGGATGCAGCGGTCGCACAGGCAGGTCTGGCAGTAGCCCCGAGGTGTGCGCCAGCAGATGACGAACGGTCACCGGGTCTTTGCCGAAGGCCGCAAAGGCCGGCCAATACTGTGCAACGCGTGCGTCCAGGTCGATGCGGCCGGCTTCGGCCAGTTGCATGATCGCCGTGGTGGTCGCGATGACCTTGGTCAGCGACGCAAGATCGAACTCGGTGCTCAGCGTCATCGGTTCGGGGTCGGGTATTGTCGCGCGTAGCCCAAAGGCCTGGTGATAGAACACGTGCGTGGCATCCCCGATCAGCACGACGGCCCCCGGAATGCGTCCAGCGCTGATCTGCCCCTCGACGATCTGTGCGGCTTGCAGGCGCGCCGCCGCATCGAAATCGGCGGCACCGGCGAACTGCGTCGCCGCCATTGCAAGCAGCATCGCCCAGCGTTTCAGCGCACCGATCAAGGGTGCGGCATATCGGCGGCGTTGTAGTGATTGTGTGGATTCCATAACATCCATCCATCGGTGCCGGCTGCATTGGCGGCGTTGATCTGGGCACTGATCGCCTCTGCGTCAAACAAGCGACGATCGAACGCATAGTCGCGAAAGGCTTGCAGCCACGGACGAAAACGCACCCCCGGCAGATGGGTGCGCTTGATTGCTTCCGCCAGGGAGCGTCTGACGATCTGAGCGGGATCGCTGACCGGATTGGTCAAGCCCGGCAGCCCCCAGGTAAAACCGGACGGGTAGAGCATCGGTGAAATATAGTCGAGCGGCTCGCCGAGCAATTCGATTTGCTGGCCGATCGCGGTATCGTCCAGGTTCCAGCAGACGTAGCCGAAGATGTCCGCAGAGACGAATACATTGTAGGGCGCCAGCCGAGTGCGTGCGGCCCGCAGGAGGCCGACGATCGCCGCGGTCCGGTTGCGCCGGGTATTGGGCAGGGCAAAGTGCAGCCCGCTCTTGTCGGGAAAGCGCACATAGTCGAACTGGACCTCGTCGAAGCCCATCTGCGCCGCCTCCTCGGCGACGTCCAGATTGTGCCGCCATACATCCTGCGAAAACGGATCCATCCATTGCAGCTTCTCGAGATCGCGCCACGGCTGGCCGTCTGTGGTGTGCACGCTCCACTCCGGATGCGCGCTGGCGAGCGGGTCGTCCTTGAACACCACGATGCGCGCGATCAGATACAGGTGTTGCTCATGCAGCCGGGCCAGCAGCGCCGCAAAGTCGTGGTCCTGTGGTGCGCGCACCGTCACCTGGGCAGCCGCGCCGATGGCCTCGCGCGCCGCGCTGCGATACGGCGTCAGGCCGCGGTCGCCCTTGACGTCAATCACCAGCGCATTGATCTCGCTGCTTTCGGCAAGGCTGAGGGCATTATTGCGCAGCGCCTTGCTGGTCACGCCGAACACCGACAAATACAGCGCTTTCGGGCGAAACGGGGTCAATGCGAGCGTCACAGGCGTATCGCCGGAGACCTTGGTCTCGGTGCGCAAATACCCTGGAGCGCGGGCCGCCACGCTCTCCACCGCCTGAGCGACTTCGAACTGCCCGTGTTCGTCGGTGCGCATCACACCCGCCGATGTCGTGATGATCGCGTCGGCGATCGGATTCTGCGTGCTTGAGTCGAGCACGACACCCGTGACGGCCAGGGCACCTCGCTGGCTCAGCAGGGTAGTAAAGACGACGAGCAGCGTCGCGATTGCATAGCGCCTCACTGCGCTGATGAAGGTCATCGTGCGCTCTCCGTTGCGGGCATCGTCAGGGTGTTCGGTTCGCCAAGCAGGTGCGCGAATGCGCTGGCGCCGTAGGCATCGGTCATCAGAAAACGCGGCAGCGCGAGCAGCCGGTCGTGCCGATTCGCCTTGCGCGCGTCCAGGGTGAAGGCGACCACATAACCGTCGTCGGCGGCGAGTGCGATCAACTCGTCGTCGTAGATCCCGAAAGGCCACGCGAGCATGTCGATATGCGTACCGGTTTGCGCCTCCAGGCGTTGACGGGATTTGTCGAGTTGCATGCGCACGAATTGCTGGAAATCAGCCGGCGTACGGTGTCTGCGCTCGACCTTGAAATTGGGATGCCAGTACGTATGCCCCTGGATGTCAAAGAGTCCGGTCTGTTTCAGGCTGCGCAATTGTTCCCAGGTCATTGCATAGGAGGCGTTCGAGATCGCCGATGGATAGATGAACAGCGTGACCGGAAAACGCTCGCGCTGCACGATGGGCAGCAGCTTTTCGAATACCGAGCGATGCCCGTCGTCGACAGTAATCGCCACCGGCTTCTGCGGTAACGTCGCACTTGGGTCCTGCAACCAATTGACCACCTCACGCAGCGGCACGATGTGGTAGTCATGCTCGCGCAAGACGCGTAACTGGGTTTCGAAGGTGCTCATGCGCACGGTCATCGAGTCGTCCAGCGTCTGCGAAAAACGGTGGTAAACGAGGATCGTGACGCGCGGTTCGGCGCTTGGTGCGGCTGCGTCCGCGCCCCAGGCCAGCCCGCCGATGCACACCAGCACAGCGCACACCAGAAGCCGGATCGCGCTGCTCATATAAGCCCCCCGTTTGGCAGGTTTGCCCTGATTTGATCTAAATCAATAGTAGATGTTCGTTGGCGGGCCACTGTATGAAACGACAATATTTGAGGCTTGCCGCCATGAATATCAATGAGGCGATCTCGGGCCGTCGCTCGACGCGTGAATACACGACAGAAGCGGTTGATGAATTCATCATTCGTCGTTTGATCAATGCCGCCATCCAGGCGCCCAGCGCAGTCAACCAACAACCGTGGACGTTCACGGTGATCCGCGATCAGGAACTGCTGGACCGGGTCTCGCGCGAAGCGAAGGCCCACCTGCTCGCGACAGTGCCCGCAGGGACCCAGTCCGAGCACTTTTATTCGATGCTCAACGATCCTGGCTACCAGATCTTCTATCACGCGCCAGTACTCATCCTGATTTCGGGGAATGCGCCCGGTCCGTGGATCGTCGAAGACTGCGCCCTGGCTGCCGAGAATCTGATGCTTGCCGCGTACGCTGAAGGACTCGGCACCTGCTGGATCGGTTTTGCCCAGGGCTTTCTCAATACGCCGGAGGGCAAGCATGTACTGGGCCTCCCCGCCGGATCGAGGCCAGTGGCGCCGATCATCGTTGGTCATCCGAAGTCTGTTCCCGCGCCCGTCCAGCACAAGGACCCCGAGATCCGCTGGATTGGCTGAGCAGGAGGCCGCCCGTGCTCAGACGGTAGCAAACGCTCCGTTTTCAGCCAGCAAGGTGGCAATCAGGGCGGTGCTGTCGAGTACGTGCAAACGGTGGGCGACACAGTCGGGGGGCAGCCGAAACGGAGGCACGCTGTCGGAAACCGCCAGGTGTTCAAACAGGGGCTTGTCGAGCAGGTCGCTGCCACCAGTGAACAAACCATGGGTGGCGGCTGCAAATAACCGGGTGGCACCGGCCTGCTGGCAGGCGAGGCCCGCATGCATCAGCGTTTCACCAGTGCTGATCAGGTCGTCGAAAATGATCGCGGTTTTACCCAGCACTTCACCCACCAGCAGCGTGCCGGTGAACGTCGCTTGAGCACGGTGCTTTTCCATCAGCGCACCGCCCACCGGGCGTCCCAGTTGCCGCTCCAGGGCCTGGCGAAATTGCTCGGCGCGTTTGGTGCCGCCAGCGTCCGGGGAAACCGACACCACCTCGGCATCGCCGACGAGCGCGGCGAAATGCCCGGCGAACAGATCTGCGCACTGCACATTCCAGGTGGGAATGCGAAAGGCGTTATCAAACGCTGCCGGGTTGTGCACCTCCAGGGCCACCAGGCGATCCACGCCGCAGGCCTCAATCATGGCTGCCACGTAGCGGGTGATCGTCGGGTCCTGAGGTTGGGTACGACGATCCTTGCGCCCGTAGCAGAGGTAGGGCGTCACGGCCTGCACCTGACGAGCGCCGGCATCCTTGAGTGCGCCGCAAAAAAACAGCAGGCGACACAGCTTGTCATTTGCGCTCTGCCGGTCATCCCCATACAAGGAATGGAACACCACCACCTCACGCCCGTTGACCGACTCCAACGGGTGGCATTTATGCTCGCCATCTTCATAGTCGCGCTCTTCATGGCGCGCCAGTTGACAGCCAAGCCGCTGCGCGACGCGGCTCGCGTAGTGCTCACTGCCTTGCAGGGCAAACAGAAGCGGGCGTTCGGTGAGCATGGGTTGGCTCCTTCGAGGCACTCCCGTCAGTGGGCGGCGCCATGACGCAGAACTTCGATGCAAAACTCCGCTTCGTAGGGCGGTACGTTGCATTCGACGATGTCATTGGCGGCAACCTGCAAATGCACGCCGACAATATCGGCATGGATCGGCTGCTGGCAGACGTGCCGATCGACCAATACCGCGGTGTAGACCCGACGCGCACCGAGTTGCGCCAGATACGCGCAGGTGCGCAGCAGCGAATGACCTTCAAACAGCACGTCATCGACAACAAGCAGGGTGGTACTGGCAAGGTCCAGTGCGCCCAGAAGCGGGTTTTCGGTCAATTGCGTGTGTGCATGCAGCACGCTGAGATCATCGGCATAGCGCTTGACCTTCAGGGGGTACAGAGGCAGTTCAGGCTGGCCGGTCTGCCGGGACAGATGGTGCTGTAAACGCTGTGCCAGCGGCTCGCCGCGGCGCTGGATGCCGATCAGTACTACTTGAGCGGGCGGCAACAGTGCCGCAGCCTGGCGCGCCATCGCCTGCAGTACCCCGTCGAGTTCATCACTGTCGTACACGCGCAACCGCTGACTCGCGGGTAGGGTCGGCATGGCAGTCTCCCGTTCAGGGCCGATAGATTGATCATAGCGCAAGGGGCCGTTGCTGCTGGCGCAGGGTATCTGTGCCTTGCGCGGGGACTTGATATAAATCAAGACCGGGGAGACTTCATGGGAGGATTCTGAATTTAAAAAAGGGTATTGGCACCTGGCTGAGCACTTGCCACGCGCTCATGGGCTGTAAAGGCTTCTCGGCAGTACGACTGAACCTGTCCTGTATGGCTGCCTTGCGGTGTTCTGGCGGTATGGATTTGGCCCGATGGCTTCAGGAGGTTATCAAATGACACACAGTCCCTTACTGCAAACCACCTTGCGCGACCGGACCGCTGCCGGTCGAACCCTGGTCGAACCGCTGCGCAAATACGCTCATCGACCGGATGTCATCGTTCTGGCCTTGCCCCGTGGCGGAGTTCCGGTGGCCTATGAAGTGGCCACGGCCCTGGAGGTTCGCCTGGACCTGATGCTGGTCCGCAAGTTGGGAGTTCCTTCCCAGCCAGAATACGCCATGGGCGCCATTGCCAGTGGCGGCGTACAAATCGTCAATGAAGGGGCGCTACGGGCTCACCCGATTGATCAGGACACGTTCGATGCCGTGGTCGCCCGGGAAACCCGGGAGCTCTCTCGTCGTGAGCATTTGTACCGGTCAACGCGTGCGCCGGTGGTACTCAAGGACCAGGTGGTGATTCTGGTCGATGACGGCTTGGCGACAGGGGCCTCGATGATGGCCGCGATCCACGCTGTGCGTCTGCAAGCGCCGTCGCGCATTGTCGTTGCCGTGCCCGTGGCGCCGCTTGAGACGGTCGAGGCGCTGCGCACCGAAGTAGATGAACTGGTGTGTCCGCTCATTCCCGAGTGGCTGATGTCGATCGGCTATTGGTACATGAACTTCACCCAGACCACGGACGGGGAAGTCATCGATCTTTTGCAAAGAGCCTGGCAACGCGAGTCCAGCACGGGCACTGCCCCTCAGGAGAATTCCGATGCTTGAGTCTCACTCTCGAAAACTGAGCCTGGAGGACGTGGAGCTGTCAGCCGACCTGCGTCTGCCGATGAACGCTGCCGGATTGGTGGTTTTTGTCCATGGCAGCGGCAGCAGCCGTTCAAGCCCACGTAACCAGCAGGTTGCAGAGTCTCTGGGCAGACGGCGGCTGGGCACATTGTTGTTCGATTTGCTCACCGAGCCGGAGCAGCGCCTGGATAACGTGACGCGGGAGCTGCGTTTCGATATCGCGATGCTTTCGCGGCGACTGGTGCAGGTGATCGACTGGATTGGCCGGGACGCTGAACTGCAATCGCTGCGGATCGGGCTGTTTGGCGCAAGCACCGGGGCCGCTGCGGCGCTGTTGGCGGCAGCCGAGCGCCCGGATGTGGTCCATGCGGTGGTCAGCCGGGGAGGGCGGACCGACCTGGCAGGTGCGGCGCTGTCCCAGGTAAGGGCGCCGACCTTGCAAATCGTCGGAGCAGAGGACCCGGTGGTCGTGCGTCTGAACGTGCAAAGCAGTCATGTTCTGCGGTGTGAACAGCGCCTGGAAGTCGTGGAGGGCGCTACGCATCTGTTCGAAGAACCAGGCACCCTCGAAGAAGTCGCCAGACTCGCTGGCGACTGGTTCGAGTGGCATTTGCGCGGCACTCGTCCAAAGGCCGCTGTCAGCCCCTGACCGATATCACACGCCAAACGGAAAGGTTTCGTCTTCCGGTTCCAGCGCCTGGCTTTTCGGCAGAGGCAGTGCCGTCACCGCTTGCGTCTGTTCAATCCACACCATGGCGTCAAATTGCTCGGCCAGCACCGACTCGAAGTAGTGGCTGCTGCGCTCGCTTTCGGGGCGGTAAATCACCCCGATGGCCCGTTCCAGCAGAGGCTCGGACAGCGCCTTGCGCAAGTCTTCGCGCAGAGGATCTCGCCAGTCGGTCAAAGACGCGGGGACACCGGCTTCAAGGAACTGATGCTCCCAACTGTCTGGACGAGACGGCCGGATGTCCTTGATGAGCATGTCAGCGTCCCAGTCATCGGCTGCCGCCACCTGGCCACGGTCGGTGCTCATGCCGATCAGCACGACATCACGCCCATAGGCGCTGCGACACAGTTGCCCGATATTGAACTGGCCCTTCCAGCCCATTTCCGTGGCAGCGGCATTGCCGATATGGGAGTTGTGCGCCCAGACCACGGCCTTGGCGTGAGCGCCTCGGTGCTCAAGCAACCCCCGCAGTGTGTCGAACATGTGCCGGTCACGCAGGTTCCAGGAGGCGGTCGAGCCTCGATAAATCGCTCGGTAGTATTGTTCCGCCGCCCGAACGACCCGGGCGTTTTGCGTGGCATCGAAGAACGCCTCGTCGTCGTGGATAAGCCCGGCCAGTTGCTCGGCCAGCATGTCATGGAGCTGCTCGACCACTGCTTGCTCGCAGGGCATCAGCCCGCCGCGTTCGACAAAGTGGCCGTACAACGCAGGTTCCTCCTGCCAGGGCGTCAGGCAGCCATAGCGCCGTCGTGCTTCGTGTGCCAGATGCGGGTCGACCCGGTCCAGATAACTCAGGACCTCGTGAATGGAATTGCGCAAGCTGTAAACGTCCAACCCGCGAAACTCGACTCGACGCTCGGGGGCGTGCTTGTGGTTGTATTGATGCAGCCAGTGGGCGAATGCTTTCACATCGGTATTGCGCCACATCCAGGTCGGGAATCGGCTGAAGATATGCCGTTTCCAGGCTGTATGGGCCAGCCCGCGGACATAATGGTCAACATGCGCGGCATCTGGCCAGTCCGCTTCAACCGCCACAATCGTGAACCCGTGCTGTTCAATCAGTCTTTGGGTAATCGCCGCCCGGGTTCGGTAGAAGTCGCTGGTGCCATGGCTGGCCTCACCGATCATCACTACCCGCGCATCAGCGTAACGGTCGAACATTTCGCCGAAGGCGTCTGAATTCAATTCCGGCAGCGGTTCCGCATATTGACGTAACAGAGGGGCAATAGTGGTTCTCGCAACAGTGCTGCGCGAACCGTAAAGTTTTTCCAGCAGTTTTTGCGAAGGGGAGGTCATGAGTGTCGTCCCTATAGAAGAGGGGTTACCCGACGTGCAGCACTCTGGGCTGCCTCTTTGATCATTCCTACACCTTGATCCCGAGGATTCATTGAGTTTCGTCAACAAAGGACGCAATGCCCCAAGAGACAGTGTCTGCATCACACGCCCGCAGGTCGCTGAATATGACCTGACGCCATGGGCGTGATGCGCGTTGCAGGCTTGAACGGCGCAACGCGCGATGGCACTTGTAAATGGCTAGCGTCTGGCTAGGCTCCATTCAGGATTAAATCGTTCGACAGTCTCTTTTCAGAGGGAACTGACATGAATGTGAAGGACAGCGAAGCAGGCGGAATGAAGTCGGTGGCGCAGTCGTTTTTTTCCGGGTCAGCTTTTTTAATCACGTTACTCCGGCGACCGGGCACCCTGCTGGTGGCGCTATCAATGCTGCTGTTTAGTCAGTCAGCGCAGGCCTTGCCTTCCTTTGCACGTCAAACAGGACAAAGTTGCATTGCCTGCCATGCCGGTGGGCAATTTCCCGAACTGACACCTTATGGGCGCCTGTTCAAGCTGACGGGGTACACCAACGGCGTACAAACCAACCCCTTGGCCGCGATGATCGTCGGCGATTTCACCTCGACGCGTAACAACAGCGACGGTGCGGGCAGCTCGATTTCACCCAAAGACAAGCAATTCATTATTGATTTCGGCAGCGTGTTCCTCGGTGGAAAAATCACTGACGTTATCGGCGGCTTTGCTCAATTCACCTACAGCTCCTATGACCACCAGGACGCCTCGGGTAATTGGGTCAGTCACCTGGGCTCGGACAACTTTGACCTGCGTTATGCAGACAGCCGGCTGGATGCCTCACGAGATGTCATCTGGGGCGTCACATTGCATAACAACCCCACGGTTCAGGATGTCTGGAACAGCACGCCTGCGTGGGGCTATCCGTATGTCAGTTCAACCCTGGGCGCCTTCGGCGGGGTCCCTGCCTCGACGCTGATCGAGGGGGGATTGGCTCAACAGGTGGCGGGTATCGGTGCCTATGTTTATTTGAACAAGTCGTTGTATCTGGAGCTGACTTCCTACCAGACCGCCAAAGACACATGGCAGTTTCTGAGCCTGGGCAACAAGAAGGGCGACACCTACCATCCGTTGACGTACATGGATGGCTCAAGCCCTTATGCACGGCTGGCCTATACCTACGAATGGGGGGCCCAGAACGTGATGCTGGGGGCCTTTGCGATGAATGCCAAAATCCTGCCCATGGATGACTCCAACAATCCGATCCATGGCCAGGGCAGCACCGAGTACCGGGACGTAGGCTTCGATGGCCAGTATCAGTACCTCCTTGAGCCCCATACTTTCACGGCACAGATACGCTATGTCAGGGAAGAAATCAGGGATGGCACCCAGACCCTCTTCGACGGACCTGCAACCCTGCGATCCTTCAAGCTGAAGGGCAGTTATGTGTACGGTGGCAAGTATGGTGCGAGCCTGGCGTATACCAATGTCAATGGCAGCTCGGATGCCACGGCGTACCCGGACAGCGCCACTTTTTCACCCGATACGCAAATGTGGACGCCAGAGGTGTTCTGGTTGCCGATGCAGAACCTGAGGGTCGGGCTCCAATACAACTATTTCACCCGCTATTTGGGTGCAACGAACAACTATGACGGCAATGGCCGTGATGCCAGCGAAAACGACACCACCTATCTTTATATGTGGTACGCGTTTTGATCAGTTGAACGCAGGGGCGTAGACCATGAACGCAACGGGCATGAAGAGTACTTTCAATCGATCGCATTTATTTCTTGCCCTCTGCGTGGTTGCGCTCACGGGCTGCACCGGTACGACCGAGCAGGCCTCGGAAAAAACCTCGCCGATGTCCGGCATCGCCATGGTCGACAAGGTTTGCTCCATGTGCCACGGATTGACGGGGGAGTCCGTCTCGCCGATGTTTCCCAAGCTGGCCGGCCAGCAAAAGGAATACCTGAAGCTGCAACTGACTGACTTCAAGGGCCATGTCCGCAGCGATAAAACCGGGACCCAGTACATGTGGGGATTTACCCATTTGACAGAGACCCAGATCAACGAACTGGCGGACTATTTTTCCAGCCAGAGCCCCATGAAGGCTGACGCCGACAAGTTTGATCCACGCGGCGAATTGATCTTCCGCAAGGGCTTGCCTGGCTCGGGTGTCGCCCAGTGCAGCTCCTGTCATGGTGCCGAGGGGCAGGGCAATGGCCAGTTTCCGCGCCTTGCAGGTCAACATGCCGAGTATATGATCCGCCAGCTCAAGGTGTTCCAGCAGACCGACCAGCGCCCGCGTGGCGAGCTGATGAAGCAGGTCACTCATTCCCTGTCTGATGAAGATGCCGCCTCTGTCGCCCATTACATTGCGACACTCGGGGCAAAAAAATGAGAGCCTTTTCGGCACCGGCGATGAGCCTGGGGCTACGTCGCGGTTCCAGGCCTTCAGGCACTGTCTGATCTATATCAATGACCGTGTGGCGGGATCGGCAATCCTGATCCAGTGACCTCCACTGAGTCAGGATTGCGCCATGAAGCTCACTGCGGCACCGCTTCCAGATCCGTTGCCAACCTTGCCTCCTTCATCGGCCAAGGTCGGGCAGGCGATCGGCAATGATCAAATCGCCGCGATTTTTGACGATATCGCCGATCTGCTGGAAATCGAGGACGCCAATCCCTTCCGTATCCGCGCTTATCGCAATGCAGCGCGAACCCTGAGGGCTTTGACCTTTGAGGTCGCGAAGCTGATCGTGCGCGGTGAACAGCTGCCCAAACTCACGGGCATCGGGGTCGACCTTGCCGGCAAGATCAACGAAATCGTCACCACCGGCGATTGCGCACTGCGCCAACGCCTGCGCACGACATTGCCCCTGGGGCTGGTCGATCTGCTTTCCATCGCCGGGCTGGGCCCCAAACGCGTCAAACACCTCTATCACGATCTGGGCATCGAAACCGCGCAGCAACTGTGTCAGGCGGCCAAAGACGGACGCATTCGCCATCTGCCTGGCTTCGGCGAAAAGATGGAAGCCCGACTGTTGAACGCCGCGCAGAAGGGCATCGGCAGGGACCGCCGGTTGCCATTGGCCTTTGTGGCGCCGGTGGCCCTGCGGCTGACCGAGTTCCTGCAACAGCTTCCAGGCGTTGAGGCGGCCACGGTTGCCGGCAGCTTGCGACGGATGCGCGACACCATCGGCGATATCGATATTCTGGTGGCCGCGGCACCGTCGGTGGACGTCACGGCGCACTTTATCCAGCATCCGGACATTGCCAGCGTGCTGGCACAGGGGCGCACCCGTACCAGCGTGATACTGGGCACCGGCATGCAAGTGGATCTGCGGGTGGTCGAACCGGCGGTCTATGGCGCTGCCCTGGTGTATTTCACCGGCAGCAAGGCGCATAACATCGCGATTCGCCAACGGGCTCAGAAGCAAGGTCTCAAGCTCAGTGAATATGGCCTCTTCAGGGCAAAAAAATGTGTCGCCGGCACCACCGAGGAATCCGTTTACCAGGCGTTGGGGCTGGAATGGATGACACCGGAACTGCGCGAGAATCGCGGTGAGATTGCCGCGGCAGAGGCAGGTCATTTACCCAAGTTGATCGAGTTGAGCGACCTCAAGGGCGACTTGCATGCTCACACCCGCGCCTCGGATGGGGGCAACAGCCTTGAAGAGATGGCATTTGCCGCGCGGGAGGCCGGGCTGGAATATCTGGCGATTACCGAGCATTCGCGGTCCCTCAGAGTGGCCCATGGCCTGGATGCCGACCGGCTGCTCAAGCACATCGACCAGATCGATGCGCTCAACAGCCGCTTGCGGGGCGTGACCTTGCTCAAGGGCATCGAGGTGGACATTCTCGAAGACGGTAGCCTGGACCTGCCGGACGATATCCTCGGGCGTCTGGACCTGGTGGTCGGCGCCGTACACAGCCATTTCGGCCTGACGTTGCGTCAACAAACCCAACGCTTGCTCAGGGCCATGGATCATCGCTATTTCACGATTCTGGCGCACCCGCTGTGCCGGCTGATCAATGAGCGCGACCCGCTGAACCTGGATCTGCCGGTCATCATCAAGGCGGCCCGGCAGCGTGGTTGCTGTCTGGAACTCAATGCGCAGCCGCAACGCATGGACCTGTTCGACCTGCAGTGCCGCTACGCCAAGGATGAAGGGGTGCTCATTGCCATCAACTCGGATGCGCATCGCACCGTTGACTTTGCCTATTTGCAGTATGGAATCGCTCAGGCACGGCGTGCCTGGCTGGAAAAAATCGACGTGCTCAACACCCGTCCCCTGAAGGAACTCAAGGCGTTCCTGAGCGCCTGTTCCGCCCGGGGATGAGTGGCTGTGGGTGCGGGATTGAGACGCTCCATTCCCTTTCTTCAGCAACGTGCCGGATGACCTCCGAGAAATCAGCCGCGCCTGTCACTGTATGGGCCCGGAGGGTGTCCCCGGAACCAGGCGCCACGCTTCAGGACATTGGCGTATATAAGGGTAGTAGCCTTTGGCTGAAGGGCAGTAATACCAGTTTTGCACAGGTGGGGGGGTGGGGGGCGCTGCCACCACGGGCGGGTTGGCCGGGTAGTAATAAACAGGGGGCGGGTAGTAGTAAACCGGGTAGGAGGGGTAGTAATACGGACCACGAAGGTACGCGCCTTCCCAGCCCAGTCCCAAGCCAAGACCGATGCCCCACCAGAACGGAGCGCCGATATGACCGCCTCCGTGTCGGTCGGCGTTGGCCGGTAATGCAAGGCACGTGGCGATCAGGATTGCCCCTATCAGCGTGCAACGTTTTACCGAGTCGATATTCATGATGTTTACCCAATCGTGGGGGCAATTCGAGAATAGGAGTCGCTCAGGGGAAAAATCTGATCCACATCAGAAAACAGGCATACGAACGGGCAAGTGGATAGACGGGCTGCCAATAGGGGGCGGTGTGTGACCCGTCATGATATTCAATGCAAAAAAAACCTTGCCGGTTTCCCGGCAAGGGGCAGGGCGTTCATGGGCTCAATTGCCTTTGATCGGCACAATTTTTTCCGGCTTCAAGGCTTCGGGCTTTTTCGGCAGCGATATGCTCAGCACACCTTTGCTGAAGCTTGCTTCGATCTTGTCGGCGTCGACCCCTTTAGGCAGGTTGAACATCCGTTCGAAAGAGCCGTAGTGACGCTCCGACAGGTAATAGCCCTTTCTTTTTTCTTCCTTGTCTTCCTGTTTTTCGCCTTTGATGATCAGGCTGCTGTTGGACAGTTTGATCTCGACATCCTTCTGGTCCATACCGGGCAGTTCGACAGTGATATCGAAGCTTTTATCTTTCTCGGTGATGTCCACGGCAGGGATGCCGTAACCCATCAGTTCACGAGATAAAAGCGGCTCGACGTCGAACAGCCCACGGCTGAATGGCGATAATCCCAAAGGACCTCGATTGAAGTCTTCGAACAGGTGATCGACCTGTTCCCGCAGTTTTTGCAGAGGACGCCAAAGGTCAGTCGTCGCTGGGAGCGGACTTGCTTTTTTTTCGGTATGAACCGGTACTTTTTTCACGGAATTGGACATTTTCAGTTCTCCTCTTTGGCTATGTCGAGGTGGGCGGCAAACGTTTTGGACATCTGCGCCTGCCTCGAGAGAAAACACATCCATTGATTTGGCCTTACAAGGCCAGTTTCCCTGACCACAGCATCCAGCCGGCGAAAGCGGCCGCCGCCCAGATGACGATCAACAATCCCCACTCAAAGCCGTTCAGCACCTGACCCTGGCGAGCCCGTTTGGTGGCCAGGTAAATCAGTGAGCCGGGGGCATAGAGCAGGGCGCTGAGCAGCATGTATTTCGGCCCAGCGGCGAATAACAGCCAGAAGCAATACAGGGTTGCGACCGAGGCAATCGCCATGTCGCGCAGTTGCAGGGCTTTGTGTCCGGCATAGGTCGTTCCTTGCCACGTCAACTTCAACGCATACAGGCCGCTGAACAGGTACGGCAACAGAATCATTGAAGTCGCCAGAGAGATCAGGGCCAGGTAACTGGCACTCGAATACAGCGTCAGTAGCAGGAACAGCTGAATGCAGCCGTTGGTAATCCACAAGGCATTGGCAGGCGCGCCATGGGTGTTTTCCAGGGCCAGCGGCCCCGGCATGACCTTTTCCCTGGCCGGTGTGAACACCGACTCTGCCGCCAGCAGCGTCCAGGCGAGCAGGGCGCCGCCGACCGAGATGATCAGGCCGATGCTGATCAGCATCGCCCCCCAAGGGCCGGCCACTGCCTCAAGCACGCCACTCATCGAAGGATTTTTCAGCGCGGCCAGTTCCGGTTGCCTGAGAATGCCCAGTGACAGCAGGGACACCGCAATCAGCAGCAACAAGGTGAGGACAAAGCCGATGACGGTGGCCCGCCCCACATTCACCCGTTCTGCCGCACGGGCGGAAAATACGTTGGCGCCCTCGATGCCGATAAACACCCAGACGGTGACCAGCATCGTGCTTTTGACCTGATCAAGGGTGCTGCCCAGTGCCGGCGCACCCCAGAAGTCGACCATAAATGTTTCGCGCTGGAACGCCGCAATCACCAGTCCGATAAACACAAGCAACGGAACGATCTTGGCCAGGGTCGTGAGGGCATTGGCCCGCGCGGCGGTGCGCATGCCCCGCAGAATCATCCAGTGCAACGACCACAGCACCAGCGATGCCGCCGCAATGGCCGCTTTGTTATTGCCTTCACCGAATAGCGGGAAGAAGTAACTCAGCGCCGCGAACAGAATCACCAGGTAACTGACGTTACCGATCCAGGCACTGATCCAGTAACCCCAGGCCGAATTGAAACCGAGGAATTCGCCGCCCAATGCGCGGGCATAGGCAAACACGCCGTTATCCAGTTCGGGCTGGCGGTTGGACAAGGTTTGGTAGACCAGTGCCAGCGACAGCATGCCAACGCCGGTGATCAACCAGCCAATCAGGATCGCGCCAGCACCAGCGCCCGCGGCCATGTTCTGGGGCAGGCTGAAAATACCGCTGCCAATCATCGAGCCGACCACCAGAGCGATCAACAGGCTCAAGGACAGGCGCCGGGGCTCCAGCTGGCGCAAGCTTCCCGCCGCAGGACGAGGCGAAATGCCTGGAATAGTCGGTTGGGTGCCGTGCACATGCGTTGCCATGCAAACCTCCACGAGACAATTTCTTCATCGGCTATCGCCAATGCGAGAGCGCGAACGCTGATGATTAATGTCTGCGTGAATGGGCTGCCGGGAGTTGATGTAGATCAGAAGGAGAGCAACCAGTCGAATGGATTCCGGTGTGAATGCGCGATGGCAGGTTTTCAACCTGCAGCAGCACCAAATGAAATACCGACTGCGGCAGTAATCGCCATCGCCAGCGCGCCCCACAGCGTCACCCGCCAGGCGCCGACCAGCAGATTGGCGCCGCCTGCCTTGGCGGCAATACCGCCTAAAGCACCCAGGAATACCAGTGACATGCCGGATATCCAGGCAATCACGCTGTGGGTCGGCGCGAGGATGGTCACGCCCAGCGGCAATGCGGCGCCCACTACAAAGCTGGCCGCCGAGGACATTGCCGCCTGCAGCGGTTTTGCGCTGAGCGCATCGGAAATGCCCAGTTCGTCGCGCGCATGTGAGCCCAGTGCATCGTGCGCCATGAGCTGCGTGGCGACTTTACTGGCCAGCTCGGGTTCAACACCGCGATCCACATAGATGGCCGCCAACTCCCGGTGTTCGGCAAGCGGCGCTGTCTCAAGCTCGGTTTGTTCGCGCAACAGATCGGCCCGTTCGGTATCGGCCTGGGAATGCACGGAGACGTATTCGCCTGCCGCCATCGACATCGCACCCGCCACCAGCCCGGCCACACCCGTGACGAGCAAGGTGCTATGGGTGGCATTGGCCGCGGCGACGCCGATCAGCAGACTGGCGGTCGATACTATGCCGTCGTTGGCCCCCAATACCGCGGCCCGAAGCCAGCCGATTCGCTCATGCTTATGGGATTCAGCGTGTCTGCGAAAGAACTTCATCGTTGAAATCTGCTCACTGTCGTTGAATTGATACCAAATAAAAAAATGCCTGGATAAACCAACCGCTGGCCTGGTCGTTTCAGCGAGTTTCAATCTGCGCCTGGAGCTGTCCGGCAACAACCGATAGTTCCCTGAAATGCTCACCATCATGTATTACGAACAACGCATCCATACCGCGTTCCTGCGCAAGCTCGGGACCGGCTTTCTCTCCCAGGACCATCAGCGCAGTGGCCCATGCATCGGCGAGCATGCAGGTGGCGGCGACCACCGTCACGGCCGCGAGTGAGTTGGACAAGGGCGCTCCGCGAGCCGGATCCATCGTATGCGAGTAATGCCGGCCCTCGACCTCGATCCACTGACGATAGTCCCCGGACGTGGCAATCGCCGCATCGCTGATTTCCATCACCCCCATGACTTCACGAATACCGCGGCGGGGTCTTTCAATCGCCACAACCCAGGACTCTCCCCCCGGCTTGACCCCGTACGCGCGCATTTCACCGTCGATTCCTACCAGATAGTTGGTTATCCCCCAACCATCGAGGCAACGTGCCATTTCATCCACCGCAAAGCCCTTGGCGATGCCTGATAGATCAAGGGTAGTTGCTGAGCGTTTACGGGCGAGGTTGCGCAGCGGATCAATCTCCAGCGCTTGCGTGGCTGGCACGCGCGCCTGGCGATCCGAGGCACTGATGTGCGTTGCGCTGGGTTGTTGTTCGCCAGGCCCGAAGCCCCAGGCATTGACCAGATCACCCACGGCGATATCAAACGCCCCGCTGGATTGACGACTCACCCGCAGCGCCGTAGCCAGGACGGTGGCCAGTTCCTCGGGAATGGGCAGCCATTGCTGTTCGGCTGCTGCGTTGAGACGGTTGAGCGCGGAATGGGCCTTCCAGGTCGACATCTGTTGATCCACCGTGTCGACAGCCGCAAACAGACTCTCGTTGATGGCAGCCTCATCCACCGGTGGCTCGGCGTAAAACACCGCAGTGTAGCGGGTGCCCATGGTCTCCCCGCTCAGGCTATAGCGCTGGGGGTCAGTAGACATCTTCACGGTAGCGTCCTTGTGTTTTGAGCGTCAGCACATTCAAGTCGAGTGGGGCCAATACTTCATCCAGGGCGTTCATCACCCCTTTAGCCATCTCGCGACTCCCGCACACCAATACGTGGGCACCTTTTTCAATCAGGTGACGGAGTGCCAGCGCGTCGGCGATCAGGCGGTCCTGCACATAGCTGCGTTCATGGGTTTGGGAGAAGGCGGCGCGCAACCGGGTGAGGCGCTGATCCGCCAGATAGCGGTTAAGCTCGGGTTCATAGAGAAAGTCGGACGCCGGGTGACGTCCGCCCCAGTACAGGTGCATGGGCTGCCTGGCTTTGTTGTTGCGGATAAAACCGGCTAAAGGGCCGATCCCCGTACCGGCACCGATGAGAATCACCGGCTGTTTTCCACGGCCGGGACGAAACTCGGGATTGGGCTGTATGAAGGCTTCAATCTGTCCTCCCAGCGGCAAGTCATGAAGGAACCCGGAACACACGCCGTCTGCGTGTTTACGCACACAGATTTCCAGAATGCCGTCATCTGATCCGCTGGCCAGTGAGTAGTAGCGCGGCACCCTGGAGCCGGGCGGCAGCACGCCAACCAGATCTCCGGCCTGGAACCGGGGCAGGCCGCTGTTGCGTCTGTGTTTGAGCTCACCCGGCGAGCGAGACGTTGCGGCTGCGTTGAAACGCAGGATCTGGGTGGGAGCGTTCACGTGTTCGCCGTAGTGTGTGCGATCGATCAACGTCAGGGTCGTGGTATCCGGCAGCCGCGGGGTGTGTACCAGCGTCAGTTCATGGTTCAGCAGCCGGCCCACGGCGGTGCCCCACTGTGTGAACGCCTGGGCGGATTGGCGATTGATGGTTTCAAGTTCCAGCAGCTGCGTCCCGCCTGAAGCCAGCAGAGCCGCCTGAGTGTCCTTGGCAAACTGACAAAATTTCGGGAACTGCCGATCGCCAAATCCCAGTACGGCAAAACCCAGGCCAGGCTTTACGTGGGTATTCGCCAGTCGTTTCATGAACTGCGAGGCCGAGGCGGGTGCATCGCCGTCGCCGGTCGTGGCGGTCAGGATGAACAGCCGTTGGGCGCTGCGATACCCCACCGCGAGCCGGTTCATGGGCGCGGTGTGGACGCGGTGGCCGGTCTGGTGCAAAGCCTCATGCAAGGTGTTGGCAAAGCCCCAGGTGGTGTTGCTTTCGCTGCCGACCAGAATCACTGTGTCGGCGTTTTGCGCGCCACTGTTGTGGCGGATTTTCGGCTGTGACTGACGACGACGCCACCACAGCAGCGCACCGGTGACGCTCATCAACGGCACGCTGAGCGCGCAAACGCCGAGGAACAGGCCCAGCCACCAAAGGCTTTCGCCGGTATGCAACTGGTAGATGAACTCGTAGGCATTCCGCATGCGGTCGTGGGGCACGTAAGACAACAACGCCCCGCTGACGGGATCGACATAACCGTCGCCTTGCGCAGTACTCAACGAAAAGAAATCTTCGGGATGACCGACGCTGGGATAGACCAGCTCGCGCAGGTCGTTCAGGTCAGTCGCCAGCAGTGTTGGCAAGGTTGCGACCGGTGCCGCCGGGCCGCTGCTGAGCGTGCTCGGAAACACCGGCTCGCGTTGCGTCCCGTCCGGGATCAGGCTGAAGGTGGTGGCCGACATGTACAGCCCGGTCAACGCGGACAACAGCAGGCCCAGAATCGCGAAACGCCCGACTTCGGCATGCCAGCGCTGATTGAAACTGCCGCGCAGTGGCCGCATCACGCGTCGCCAGCCGCCCAGGCGCTGTGCCAGCAGCGCAGCCCCGGAAATCGACAGTATCAGGATGAACAGCGCACCGATGCCGGCTACCGCATGCCCCGGTGTGCCGGACAGCAATGAGCGGTGCAGGTCTTTTACCCAGCGGGTGAACGCCGAGGGCGTATAGCTCGCAACGCCGGCTCCGGTCAGCGGGTCGACGCGCTCGGCGCCGGTCTGGCCGTCCTGGGTGAAATACACGATGACTGAACCCGAGGGAGTACGGCGGATTTTTTCGACCCCGGGGTAGTGGTTCGCCACTCGACCGGCCAACTCGGCAACGTTCACCTGACCGGATGCCGGTACTGTCGCGTTCAGTCTTTCCAGGGCCGGATTGATCGACAGGATCGCACCGCTGATCGCCAGCAGCATGACCAGCAGGGCCGCGACAAGACCGGGCAGTGAATGAAACTGGCGTAGCATGGTCAGCCTCCAAGGGGTGCCGGTGTCACATGTCGTAGGTAAAGGACTCGATGTAACCGCTGCCAGTCGAAGGTTTTCCCGCGCCTTGGGTGGTTAACGGCACGGCAATATCGGAGCGGACTTCACGTTGGTTCTCGGTAGCACTGTCGACGCGGATCTGATAGCCGGCATCAATCAGCGTGTCTGCCAGTTCAACGCTCACTTTCAGGGTGCGCCCGCTACCGACGCTGGCGCCGCTGACCCCGTCAAACTCGCTGGGGTTCAAGCCGCTGCCGCGGGCCCAGTCGGACAAATGCCTGTAGTACTTGGCCTTTTTGCCAGCCACCCACAGGGTTTTCTGGTATTTACCGTTGGCGTCGGTCACATAAAACGCCAGATATGCGTCATTGCCGTCGTAATTCTTCAGCCGGGTGGTCAGGGTGACTTCCCGCGCCTGGGCCAGACCCGGCAGCGCAATGGCGGTGGTGAGACAAATCGCAGCAGTCAGCTTTTTCATGGTGGATTTCCCGTTCAAGCGTTGTGGCTGAATCCTGCGCCTGTAAGCTGACAGCAACCTGAAGGGTGATTCAGGCCTTTGTCAGGTTCGTCAGCCAAGGTGTTGTACGACGAACCATCACAGGAGGGTGGAATGCGGGTTTTATTGGTTGAGGACGCTGTGGGGCTCGGCGAGGCAGTACGTGAGCAACTCGCGGATGACGGCCACGCGGTGGATTGGGTGCAGCGCCTCGATCACGCTCAGACCAGCGTGCGAACGACGCGTTACGATCTGATCTTGCTTGACCTGATGCTGCCGGACGGGCGAGGGCTGGATTTTTTGCGCCAGCAACGCGGGGCAGGGGACGTCACACCGGTGATTATTCTCACGGCTCGGGACCAGATATCCGATCGCATCGAGGGCCTGAATGCGGGGGCTGACGACTATCTGGTCAAACCCTTCGATCTTTTCGAGTTGTCCGCCCGAGTCGCGGCGGTGGCGCGGCGTTACAGTGGTAATCCCAATCCGCAGATCAAAGTGGGCGGGTTGCAGATCGACATGACCGCTCGCACGGTGCAGCGCGCCGGCATGACGGTGGACCTCACCGCGCGCGAGTGGGCATTGTTCGAAGCCTTTATCCAGCGCCCCGGCGCGTTGTTATCGAAATCCCAGCTGGAAGATCGCCTGTATGCATTCGGCGCCGAAATTGAAAGCAACACCATCGAGGTCTATATCAGCCGTCTGCGCAAGAAACTGGGCCGCGAGATGATCGAGACGGTCCGTGGGATGGGCTACCGGTTGATGCCGGAATGAAGCCCGCCTCAAGTCTGCAAAAACGCCTGGGGCTGGGGCTGACGCTGGGCATGACCCTGCTTTGGCTGGGGGCGACCGTCGGCGCCTGGATCGTGGTGCAACACGAATTGAACGAGGCCTTCGACAGTGCACTGGAGGAGACGGCACAGCGAATCCTGCCCTTGGCCGTGCTCGAAATCGGCAGCCGTGATGAGCCTCGCCAGGCTCGGCATATTGCGCCGCTCAAAGTGCGCAAGGAATACCTGACGTACCTGGTCCGCGATGCCAGGGGCGAGATCCTGATGCAATCTCATGATGCCGACCCTGACATATTCAATCCGCTGCCGGTGGAGGGCTTCACGACCACTTCCAGGTACCGTTTGTACGGGACCAGCGCTCCGCGCGAAGGCGTTTTCATCGAGATGGCCGAACCCTTGGCCCATCGACGCGAAGCCGCTCAGGAGGCCTTGCTCGCGTTGCTCCTGCCGTTGCTGGCACTGATTCCGATCAGTTTGTTGGGCACCTGGTTGTTCGTGCACGTCAGCCTGCGCAGCGTTCGGGCGTACCGCCGAGCCATCGAGACGCGCGGGGTCGGTGACTTGTCCCCGATCAAGGTGGATCGATTGCCTGCGGAGATCGACCCGTTGGCCGAGGCGGTCAACCATCTGATGGAACGACTGCGCAAGGCATTGGAGACGGAACGCAGCTTTACCGCCAACAGCGCCCATGAGCTGCGTACCCCGTTGGCGGCGACGTTGGCACACATTCAGCGCTTACGCCGCGAGGCGCCTGAGGGCCCGCTTCAAGTACGCGCCGCGAAGATCGAGGCCTCTCTCCAGGCGCTGACGCGACTCTCGGAAAAGCTGATGCAACTGGCCAAGGCTGAAGGCGGCGGGCTTCTGTCCGAGGTGCCACAAGACCTCATACCGTTACTGGCGCATGTGGTCGATGAGTGCAATCACGCAGCCGGCCAGCGGGTTCATCTGGTTCTGCCCGCCGTACACAGCGTTCTGTCGGCAATTGATCCTGACGCTTTTGCCATTCTCGTGCGCAACCTGATCGAGAACGCGATGAAGCACGGCGCGCCGGATCAACCCATTGAGGTGAGCCTTTCCAGTCAGGCACTCCTGAGGGTGGTCAATGCCGGTCCGGTGGTGCCTGAGCCGATATTGAAACGCCTGACCGAGCGCTTCGTGCGCGGTGAAAGCGGCGCTGAGGGTTCGGGGCTTGGCCTGGCCATCGCGCTGACGATTGCCCAGGGCGTCAATGCGAGGATGACGCTCGTGTCGCCCGCGACGGGTAAACAGGATGGCTTTGAAGTCATCGTGCAGTTTGTTCAGGGGCGCTAGGAGGAGTGGATACGGTTGCCGGTCGTGCGGGATCAAAGACACGCCGCACGTCGCTGCAAGCAGGGCTATAATCGCGCCCACGTTTTACTCCTTTCACAACACCCTCCACCCTACGAGACTGCCATGACTATTTCTCTGTACGCTGCTTCCGTTCCAGTCTTCAAGCAAATGCTCAACGCGTTGAGCGATGTTCTGAACAAGGCCGAAGCTCACGCCACCGCCAAAAACATCGACCCGAACGCCTTCCTGCAAGCACGTCTGTACCCGGACATGTTCCCGCTGGTGCGTCAGGTGCAGATCGCCGTCGATTTCGCCAAAGGCGTTTCTGCCCGCCTGGCCGAAGTCGAACTGCCGAAGTACGACGACACCGAAGTGACCTTCGCCGAGCTGCAAGCACTGCTCGCCAAGGTGCTGTCCTTTATCGACGGCATCAAGCCTGAGCAAATCAACGGCAAGGAAGGTATCGAGATCGTTACCCGCCCAGGCACTCCGAAAGAAAAACGCTTCAGTGGCCAGGCTTACCTGCTGACCTACGGCCTGCCGCAGTTCTTCTTCCACGTCACCACCGCCTACGCGATCCTGCGTCACAACGGTGTTGAAGTCGGCAAGCGCGATTACATGGGCGCGTTCTAAACCCGCCAGCAACAAAAAACCCGCCAAGGTGTGAACCTTGGCGGGTTTTTTATGAGGGCGGTTTGTTACGCGGCCTGGACGGTTTTCTCTTCCTGGGCCAGACACGCCGCCGCGGTGAACAGCACGTCGGTGGAGGAGTTCAGCGCGGTTTCTGCCGAGTCCTGCAACACACCGATGATGAAGCCGACCGCCACCACTTGCATGGCGATCTCGCTCGGAATGCCAAACAGGCTGCACGCCAGCGGAATCAACAGCAGCGAACCGCCGGCCACACCCGAAGCGCCGCAGGCACAGATCGCCGCGACGACGCTGAGCAGCACGGCCGTCGGGATGTCCACGGCAATCCCCAGCGTGTGCACTGCCGCCAGGGTCAGCACCGTGATGGTGATCGCCGCGCCGGCCATGTTGATGGTCGCGCCCAGCGGGATCGAAACCGCGTAGGTGTCTTCATGCAGGCCCAAACGCTTGCTCAGTTCCAGGTTGACCGGAATGTTCGCCGCCGAACTGCGGGTGAAGAACGCGGTGATTCCGCTTTCCCGCAGGCAGGTCAGCACCAGCGGGTAAGGGTTGCGGCGCAGCTTCCAGAACACGATGACCGGGTTCATCACCAGCGCCACGAACAGCATGCAACCCAACAGTACGGCCAGCAGATGCATGTAGCCGATCAGCGCGCCGAAGCCCGAGGTGGCCAGCGTGGAGGCGACCAGGCCGAAGATCCCCAGCGGAGCAAAACGAATCACCAGGCGCACGATCAGCGTGACGCCGTTGGACAGGTCGCCGAGCACGGTACGGGTGGTTTCGCCGGCATGGCGGATCGCGATGCCCATGCCGATTGCCCACGCCAGAATGCCGATGAAATTGGCGTTCATCAGCGCACTGATCGGGTTGTCGACCACGCTCAGCAACAGGCTTTGCAAGACTTCGGAGATTCCGCCGGGCGCGCTGATCGCCACGTCGTGGGTGGACAGCACCAGGCTCGAAGGGAACAGGCTGCTGGCCACCACTGCCACTACGGCTGCGGCAAAGGTGCCCAGCAGATACAGGAACAGAATCGGCTTGATGTGGGTTTCCTGACCGTGTTTGTGGTTGGCGATCGAGGCCATCACCAGCACGAACACCAGAATCGGTGCGACGGCTTTCAGTGCCGAGACAAACACTTTTCCGATGAACGCGGTGGATTTCGCCACCTCGGGCGCAAACAGCGCCAAGGCAATGCCGACGATCAGGCCAATGACGATTTGCGTGACCAGGCTGGTGTGTTTGAGTCTTTGCAAAAGAGTAGGCGGAGCAGCAGTCATAGCGGTATCTCTGATTTTTTTAAGGTGCCGTGAATCGAGAAACCCGGTCAGCAACAAACGGGCAGGCTGACCGGGCAAGCGCACATTGCGTCATCTGCAGTGGCGGATGAGCAAGGGTGAATTTTTTGCGGGCGCGGACTTTATCACAGCGTAGTCGCGATCCTTCAGACCTGTGACGATCTGCCACCCAAGTGTTTAAGCGGATATGTCAGGTGTGCGCCAGCGCTGTCGGACACACTCTGTTAAGCTTCGCCATCCACTTTTTCATCTCCCCTCAGTGAGCCCTTGGGCTGTCGCTGGCGTTGTCGTTTTCTGGAGTTACCCCATGCTGTTGCCCATCCTGTTGTTGTCAGCCGCCGGTTTCACCGTGCTGACCACAGAATTCATCATTGTCGGTCTGTTACCGTCGATTGCTCGCGACCTCGACGTCAGCGTTTCCCAGGCGGGACTGCTGGTGACCTTGTTCGCGTTTACCGTGGCCGCCTTCGGCCCCTTCCTGACTGCGTACTTCGCGCGTTTTGAGCGTCGACGTCTGTTTATCAGCGTGCTGATCATGTTCGGGCTGGCGAACACCCTGGCGGCCATGGCGCCGAACATTGGCGTAATGGCCATCGCGCGGCTGATACCGGCGCTGGGTTTGCCGGTGTTCTGGGCGCTGGCCAGTGAAACGGCAGTGGACATCGTCGGGCCGGACTACGCGGGGCGGGCGATTGCCAAGATCGGATTCGGGATCGTTTGCGCGACCGTGTTCGGGATCCCCGTCGGCACGTTGATTTCCGATGCGTTCGGCTGGCGCACGGCGTTCGGCATTCTCGCGGTCATTGCCTTGGCCAAGGCGCTGCTGCTGTTTATCTATTTGCCGAAAACCAACCTGCACAACCAGCAGGTGAGCTTGCGTTCACAGTTCAAGATTCTGCGCAGCCCACTGATGCAAGGGCATGTGCTGTTATCGATTCTGGTCTTCAGCGGGATGTTTACCGCTTACACCTACCTGGCCGACATCCTTGAGCGGTTGGCCGGTTTCAACGGCACTGTGGTCGGCTGGTGTCTGATGGGCTTTGGTGCGGTCGGGCTGATCGGCAACTCGCTGGGCGGGCGCATGGTCGATCGCCATCCGTTGATCGCGTCGATGGTGTTCTGTGGCTTCATGATCRGCGGCATGGTGGCGCTGGTGCCAAGCATTCATTCGACGCTGGGACTGGCGGCAGCGATGGGTATCTGGGGCGTGACCCAGGCCGCGTTGTTCCTGGTCAGTCACGTGCGCTTGATGAAAGCCGCACCGCAGGCGCCAGCCTTTGCTGCGTCGCTGAACATCGCCGGGGCCAATCTGGGGATTGGCTTGGGGGCGATGGTCGGTGGGCACGTGATCGACACCTTGGGCCTGGGCAGCCTGGGGTTTGCGGCGGCCGGTTTTATCCTGGTGTCGATTGTATTGGCGTTGTTGCTGATGAAGGTCAAAGCCCCGGCCGTCTGCGCCTGAGGCTTCAAGGCGCGGTAAACAGTTCGCGGCGGGCACCTTCGGTAATCGCGACAATGCCGGGGTGCTTGACCTTGCGCTCGACCGAAATCGCGTAGAACGACTCGGTCACCGCATCGGTCTGCCCGATCAACTCGACACCGCATTGGCGTCTCACCTCGTCGGCAATCACGCACGGGCCGATGAAAATCCCGCTGCCGGATTGGCCGAAGGCCTGCATCAAGGCGCTGTCATCAAATTCACCAACAATGCGTGGCTGAATCTGTTGTTCGGCGAACCAGCGCTGCAAGCGGCTGCGCACCACGGTTTCCTGTCCTGGAATCAACAGGGGCGCGCCGTGCAGGCCGCGCGGGAAGTCTTTGCCATAGCGTTGTGCAAGCGCCTTGGTGGCGAAAAAACTGATGCCGCATTCGCCGAGTTTCTGGCTGTAACCCTTGATGTCCAGGTGCGATGGCATCGGGCTGTCGGAGATCACCAGGTCCAGCCGCTGAATGGCCAGATCGGCCAGCAAGCGCTCCAGTTTGTCCTCGCGACAGGTGATGCGTAGCGGCTCAGTCAACTCCATGGTCGGTGCGATCAGGCGATAGACGATGGATTTGGGCACCACGTCGGCGACACCCACCCGGAACAGAATCTGCTGTTCATTGGGCTGCGCCCGGAGCATGGCCTCCAGCTCGCTACCCAGCTGAAACATCTGCTCGGCGTAAGGCAGTGTCTGACGTCCGGCCTCGGTCAGTTCCAGTTGCCGACCGACCCGCTGAAACAGCTCTATCCCATAGGTTTGCTCGAGCAGACTGATCTGCCCGCTGATGGTCTGTGGGGTCAGGTTCAGTTGCTCGCAGGCGCGCACGATGCTGCCGGTTTTGGCCACGACCCAGAAGTAATGCAATTGCCGGTAATTGAGCATGTGCGTTGCCGATTCGTAAAAACCGAAGTATAGCCGCTAAAAATACGAATTTTCCTGAAGTGTTTGCCTCCTTAGAATGCCTCGCTATCGACGGGCCACTCCCTTGGCCAAGTCCGCTCTATCGAGGAAAGCATGATGAAACTCAACTCCCTGGCCGCCGCTTCGTTGCTGGCCCTTTCTGCACTGCTGCTGACAGGCTGTGACCAGGCCGAGAAAAGTGCCCGGCAATTGATGGGCAAAGCCGCCGAAACCGCCAGGCAGGCGATCGACGATACGCATAAGGCGGCGGAACAAGCGCTGAGCGACGCTACTTCGAACATCGCCGGTAACAAGGAAAAACCCGCTGACGACAGCGAGAAAAAACCTGGCACATCGCAGGAAATCTAACCCGTTCAACACCGAGTCAGGACTGACCCATGGACTATCTTTTACAACTTGCAGCAAGCCCTACAGCCTGGGTCGCCCTGGCTACGTTGATCGTGATGGAAATCGTGCTCGGCATCGACAACCTGATCTTCATCTCGATCCTGACCAACAAGCTGCCCGTACAGCACCGTGCCAAGGCCCGTCGTATCGGTATCAGCATGGCCTTGGTCCTGCGTCTGGGCTTGTTGAGTACCATCGCGTTCATCGTGCAGCTGACTGAGCCGGTGATTGAACTGTTCAACCACGCGTTCTCGTGGAAAGACATGATCCTGATCGCCGGTGGCCTGTTCCTGTTGTGGAAGGCGACCACTGAAATCCATCACAGCATGGACCCGCCAGCCGAGGATTCGAAGTCGCAAACGTCCGGCGTGACACTGGGTTTTGCCGCGGCAATCGGTCAGATCCTGATGCTCGACCTGGTGTTTTCCATCGACAGCATCATTACCGCTGTCGGCATGACCGAGCATTTGCCGATCATGATCATCGCGGTGCTGGTGTCGGTGATGGTGATGTTGCTGGCGGCCGAGCCTCTGGCCAAATTCATCAATGACAACCAGACCGTGGTGATGCTGGCCCTGGGCTTCCTGATCATGATCGGCATGACCCTGATCGCCGAAGGCTTCGGCGCCCACGTACCGAAAGGCTACATCTATGCGGCCATGGCATTCTCGGCAACGATTGAAGGTCTGAACATGCTGTCGCGCCGGGCACGGGAGAAGCGGGTCGCTGCTGAGGCGTAAGCGGTAAGGTAAACACCAACGGTCATCTGCACTCGACAACATGCAGGTGGCCGTTTTGATTTGTGGGGGATATGAAGCGAATCGATCAGTGCGCTGTGACGTGGTGCCGGGCAGGTTTCTCGGCTTTGGCAGGTGCCGAAGGTGGAATATAGGCATGATGGTGCCCGCGGGTAATGCGCAGCACGCCCCACAGCGTGGCAGCGGCAACGGCCAGCCAGCCACCGATCAGCATCAGGATTATCATCGTCAGGCTCATTCAGTGCCTCCTCTTTGCCCTGCTTCGGGCACACACTCTGTACAAAGGTCAGTCTAGTCGCTGATGTGTTGCAGGCAATTGACCGAGTGTGATGAGTCTCCAACCCCTTCGCTCTATCAACTGCATGTGACTGCCGTTAAAGGCTATAGCGCTGCTATGATCACGGGCGAAGCCGGGAGACCGATTGCCCGGCACCTGAACAAGTGAGTGATGATGTTGCCGGTACTTCCCCGATTCCGCTGCGCCTTGCTGGCCGCGGCCTGTGTCTTGAGCCTGGCCGGTTGTGCCGGGAGCGTGCAACCTGAAATCCAGCGTCTGCCTGAGCGCGTCGAGCTCAGTGGCATGCCGTTTTACCGTGGCGAAGCCTATCAAAGCGGGCCGCAATCGCTGGCCAGCATGCTTTCCCAGCAAGGCATCGTGATTACCCCGGGGCTGCTCGACAAGCCGCTGCATTTGCCGGGCGCCGAGGCGCAGTTGCAGCAGAACATGCAGAACCTGGCGCGTGAATACGGGATGGTCGTGTATCCGCTGGACAGCAATCTGCCGGCGCTGTTGACCCAGGTCGCAGCGGGTTACCCGGTGCTGCTGCGCTTCAGTGAAGGTTCGGCGTTCTGGAAAGAGCCGAGGTACGCGATTCTCGCCGGCTACAACCGTCACAAGCAGACGGTGCTGCTGCGTTCCGGAATGGACCGCCGGTTGCTGATGAGCTTCAAGTCGTTCGAGTCCGCGTTCGAAAATGCTGGCGGGTGGGCGGTGTTGATTCAGGGGCCGACCCAGATTCCGGCCAAGGTTGACTCGCAGCGCTGGCTCAAGGCCGCTGACGATCTGGCTCGGGCTGGACAGGAGCAGGCAGCAACCAAGGCGACCAAAGCACTGGCTGCCCATTAATCGAACCGAATAAAAACGGCGCCTTGAGGCGCCGTTATCGATAAAGGCCCCGATTCGCGTCGCGGGCCTTTTTTCGTGCGCTTATTTGTCGGTCTGCGCCATGCCGCTACCTTGGCGATGTTGCAGGTTTTTCTCGGCTTTGTATTGCAGGGCAACACTCGGCACGGAGGTGCTCCTGCCGGTTTCAACCCACTGACGAATCCGTCCGGCGTCCGCAAAGTGGGTGTACTTGCCGAAGGCATCGAGAATCACCAGCGAAACCGGGCGATTACCCATGCTCGTCACCAATACCAGGCAGTGGCCGGCCTGATTGGTAAAGCCGGTCTTGGTCAGCTTGATGTCCCAGTCGGCCTTGTTGATCAGGTGGTCGGTGTTGTGAAAACCCAAGGAGTAGCTGGGTCTGCGGAACGTCACGGTTTTTTCCTTGGTCGTGCTCAGTTCACTCAGCATCGGGTATTTGCGTGCAGCCTGGAGCAGTTTGCTCAGGTCGCGGGCCGTGGAAACGTTGTGCTCTGACAGGCCGGTCGGTTCGACGTAATGGGTGCTGGTCATACCCAGCGCCCTGGCTTTGGCGTTCATTGCCGCAATAAACGCTGCGTAACCGCCTGGGTAGTGGTGGGCCAGGCTCGCGGCAGCGCGATTTTCCGAGGACATGAGGGCAATCTGCAGCATTTCCCTGCGCGACAGTTCGCTATTGAGTTTGACTCTGGAGAACACACCTTTCATTTCCGGGGTTTGGCTGATCGTAACGGAAATGTATTCGTCCATGTTCTGCTTGGCGTCCAGCACGATCAGCCCGGTCATCAATTTGGTCACCGAGGCGATCGGCACGATCACGTCCGGGTTGCTGGCATAGATGACTTTGTCGGTTTGCAGATCGATCACCATCGCACTGCCGGAGGCGATGCGCAGTTGTGAGGTGTCTCGAGGTGCCGCGGTGGTGTCACGTGCGTAGACGTTCGATGTGACAAGAGGGCCTGTAAGTACAAAAAATAGGCTCAGGATGGATAGACGGATTTTCACGCGGGCGGACTCGGTAAGGGTGGATATGCCGTTCTGCAACGGGCTTTCTAGATTAAACGTAACATTTTATGAGTATGAGACAGGAAAGCGCTACACGCCTGCTGTAGCGGTGCCTCAGATGAAAAATATTTTAGGGTGTATCGGTTCTGTAACGGTCTGATTCAGTGGCTTCGCCGAGGCTCGGGAGGCGCGTAATGTGATTGCTTTGGCATACGATGACAGGGCTGCTGACATCAAACGAAGAACCCCGCCAATTGGCGGGGTCCTGGTTTGCGCTGCAGAACAAGCCTGACTCAGCCGTGCAGGGTTTCTGCGGCGTACAGCGTGTTTTCCAGCAGGCAGGCGCGAGTCATCGGGCCGACACCGCCGGGGACTGGAGTAATCCAGCCGGCGCGGGGCAGGGCGGTTTCATAAACCACATCGCCCACCAGTTTGCCGTCTTCCTGGCGGTTGATGCCGACGTCGATGACGATGGCGCCTTCCTTGATCCACTCACCTTTGACCAGGCCTGGTTTGCCGGCGGCGACTACGACCAGGTCGGCGCGACCGACGTGGCCGGCCAGGTCCTTGGTGAAACGGTGGGTCACGGTTACGGTGCAACCGGCCAGGAGCAATTCCATCGCCATCGGACGACCGACGATATTGGAGGCACCAACAACCACTGCATCCATCCCGTAGAGATCGGCACCGGTGCTTTCCAGCAAGGTCATGATGCCTTTAGGGGTGCACGGGCGCAGCAGAGGGATGCGTTGTGCCAGGCGGCCGACGTTATAAGGATGGAAACCATCCACGTCTTTGTCCGGACGAATGCGTTCCAGCAGTTTGGACGCGTCCAGGTGCTCAGGCAGAGGCAGTTGCAGTAACACGCCGTCAATGTTCGGATCGTCATTAAGGCGGTCGATCAGTTCGGTGAGGGCCTGCTGGGTGGTGTCGGAGGGCAGGTCATAGGCTTGGGAGAGGAAGCCGACCTCTTCACAGTCTTTACGCTTGTGCGAGACATAAACCTGAGAGGCGGGATCGCTGCCGACCAGGATCACCGCGAGGCCTGGCGTGCGCAGACCTTGCTGGCGACGCTCGGCGACACGTTTGGCGATCTGCTGGCGCAGGCTGGCGGCGATCGATTTGCCGTCGATTAGTTGTGCAGTCATTGCGCGTGATTAACCATCGAGAGGGGGAAGAAAAGAGAACGCATTCTCGCATGTCAGAACGTGAGGGCAAAGGCGCTTGGTCCGCAAATTCCCCTAAGCCCTTTAATTAAATGAATTTTTTTCAAAAAGGATTTGACGGTCTCCGGGGGTGCCTATACTATTCGTCGCACTTGTCGGGCACAGCCTAGCACTGGTTAAGAAGGTCAGGCGGAATTACGGTTCTGCAAGGCTGAAAAGCACTTAGTTTGTAGTCCTTCAAGGGTGCAGCTAATAAGGCGCCCGTAGCTCAGCTGGATAGAGCATCCGCCTTCTAAGCGGATGGTCGCAGGTTCGAGTCCTGCCGGGTGCGCCATTAGGCAGCTTTGGCACAAGTAACGCGATATGGTGGGCGTAGCTCAGTTGGTAGAGCACGGGATTGTGACTCCCGTTGTCGTGGGTTCGATCCCCATCGTCCACCCCATATTTCGAAAGGCGCCAGATTTAACCGTCTGGCGCCTTTGCTTTAACAGTATCAAGCCGCGGATGTGGTGGAATTGGTAGACACACTGGATTTAGGTTCCAGCGCCGCGAGGCGTAAGAGTTCGAGTCTCTTCATCCGCACCAATTAAAGCTTCAGTCAGGCCATTGGCMGGGTTGGAGTTCAGCAAAGAAGTTGTTTGGCTTCTTTGTTACGCAATATGGTGGGCGTAGCTCAGTTGGTAGAGCACGGGATTGTGACTCCCGTTGTCGTGGGTTCGATCCCCATCGTCCACCCCATATTTCAAAAAGGCGCCAGATTTAACAGTCTGGCGCCTTTTTTGTTTCAGCGTTTGTATGTTCGGTGACTGCGGGTTTCGGGTCGCCAGGGCTGGGCGTTTCGTCGTGTTCATGTTGCTCGATGATGCCGCATTGCCTACCGGGCTTGCTTGCAAGATCGGCTGCCGGGGAGATAATTGGCGCTCCTTCTGTATATAGAAGGGTTGGCGCAGAGCTCTGGCGTGATTGGCTGTATTTGCCTCCGGGGCGAGGTGCATTCGTGCATTCGCACCTATAAATTGCCTGCTGCGTTTTTACCCGTTTTCAGTAGGGTGACTTCTTGAGTTTGACCCACTAGAATGCATGCCCTTGATTCTGTGGTCGGAAACGGCCGGCTAACGTCTGTGCAACGAGGAATATCCATGCAAGTTTCTGTTGAAAATACTTCTGCTCTTGAGCGCCGCATGAGCATCACCGTGCCAGCTGAGCGCATTGAGACTCAAGTCAACAAGCGTCTGCAACAGACTGCCCAAAAGGCCAAGATTGCAGGCTTCCGTCCTGGCAAAGTGCCAATGAGCGTGATCCGTCAGCGTTATGAAGCTGATGCGCGTCAGGAAGCTGTAGGCGATGTGATCCAGGCTTCTTTCTACGAAGCAATTGTCGAGCAAAAGCTGAACCCGGCTGGCGCTCCTTCGGTAGAGCCTAAGGTTCTGGAGAAGGGCAAGGATCTGGAATTCGTTGCAACGTTCGAAGTGTTCCCAGAGTTCACCGTTGCCGGTTTCGAATCCATCGCTGTCGAGCGCCTGAGCGCTGACGTGGCGGACGCCGATCTGGACAAAATGCTGGAAATCCTGCGCAAGCAGAACGTTCGTTTTGAAATTGCCGATCGTGCCGCTCAGAACGAAGACCAACTGAACATCGATTTCGTTGGCAAGGTTGACGGTGAAGTGTTCGCCGGCGGTTCCGCCAAAGGCACTCAGCTGGTTCTGGGTTCCGGCCGCATGATCCCTGGCTTCGAAGAAGGCCTGGTTGGCGCCAAAGCGGGCGAAGAGCGCGTTCTGAACCTGACCTTCCCTGAGAACTATCAGAACCTCGACCTGGCTAACAAGGCAGCTGAGTTCACCGTAACCGTGAACACTGTTTCCGAGCCGAAACTGCCTGAATTGACCGAAGAATTCTTCGCTCAGTTCGGTATCAAGGAGTCTGGCATCGACGGTTTCCGCGCCGAAGTTCGTAAGAACATGGAGCGCGAACTGCGTCAGGCGATCAAATCCAAGGTCAAGAACCAGGTAATGGACGGTCTGCTGGCCGCCAACCCGATCGAAGTGCCAAAGGCCCTGCTGTCCAACGAAGTTGATCGTCTGCGCGTTCAGGCGGTTCAGCAGTTCGGTGGCAACATCAAGCCTGATCAACTGCCAGCCGAGCTGTTCGAAGAGCAAGCCAAGCGCCGCGTAGTGCTGGGGCTGGTGGTAGCTGAAGTGGTCAAGCAATACGACCTCAAGCCTGACGAAACCCGCGTTCGCGAGCTGATTCAGGAAATGGCTTCGGCTTATCAGGAGCCTGAGCAAGTTGTGTCCTGGTACTACAAGAACGACCAGCAACTGAACGAAGTCCGTTCGGTTGTGCTGGAAGAGCAAGTTGTGGATACTGTTCTTCAGAAAGCTAGCGTGACCGACAAATCGGTCTCTTACGAAGAAGCGGTCAAGCCGGTAGAAGCTCCACAAGCCGACTGATTGTTTTTGCGTTAGAAGCACACACCATAAGCCAGCTTTCGAGCTGGCTTATGCGTATTCAAGACATAACTATTTGGGAGTGACTGCGAGACATGTCCCGCAATTCTTATTATCAGCAGAGCTCTGACATCCAGGCCGCAGGTGGTCTGGTCCCGATGGTTATCGAGCAGTCCGCCCGTGGCGAACGTGCCTATGACATCTACTCGCGCCTCCTCAAGGAGCGAGTGATCTTCCTGGTCGGCCCGGTAGAAGACTACATGGCCAACCTGGTTGCGGCGCAACTGCTGTTCCTTGAAGCGGAAAATCCGGACAAGGACATCCATCTTTACATCAACTCACCAGGCGGTTCGGTGACTGCGGGCATGTCGATCTACGACACCATGCAGTTCATCAAGCCTGACGTTTCCACCACCTGTATCGGTCAGGCCTGCAGCATGGGTGCTTTCCTGCTTGCCGGTGGTGCTGCGGGCAAGCGTTACTGCCTGCCGAACTCGCGCATGATGATTCACCAGCCATTGGGCGGTTTCCAGGGTCAGGCGTCGGACATCGACATCCATGCCAAGGAAATCCTCCATATCCGTTCGCGTCTGAACTCGTTGTTGGCTCATCACACCGGTCAAAGCCTCGAAACCATTGAGCGCGACACCGAGCGTGACAATTTCATGAGCGCAGAGCGTGCGGCTGAATACGGCCTGATCGACTCGGTGATCGACAAACGTAAAATGCCCGCCTAAGCAGCTCAAATGCAGGTGGTTGGTTTAACTGGCCACCAGCGGGCTTGAAAAAGCCCGCAATTGCCTTCATCTTGTGTTGCAAGCCTATCGGATTTGGATCGATCGAATGACTGACACCCGCAACGGCGAGGACAACGGCAAGCTGCTCTATTGCTCCTTCTGTGGCAAAAGCCAGCATGAAGTGCGCAAATTGATTGCCGGCCCCTCGGTCTTTATCTGCGACGAGTGCGTCGACCTGTGCAACGACATCATCCGCGAGGAGGTGCAAGAAGCTCAGGCCGAAAGCAGCGCGCATAAATTGCCTTCGCCTAAAGAAATCAGCGGCATCCTTGATCAGTACGTGATTGGTCAGGAGCGTGCGAAAAAGGTTTTGGCCGTAGCGGTGTACAACCACTACAAGCGCCTCAACCAGCGTGACAAAAAGAATGACGATGTCGAACTCGGCAAAAGCAACATCTTGCTGATCGGCCCTACAGGCTCGGGTAAAACCCTGCTTGCTGAAACACTGGCCCGTTTGCTGAATGTGCCTTTCACCATCGCTGACGCAACCACCCTCACCGAGGCGGGTTACGTGGGTGAAGACGTTGAAAACATCATTCAGAAACTGTTGCAGAAGTGCGATTACGATGTAGAAAAAGCTCAAATGGGCATTGTCTACATCGATGAAATCGACAAGATTTCGCGCAAGTCCGACAACCCGTCCATCACCCGGGACGTTTCCGGTGAGGGCGTGCAGCAGGCCCTGCTCAAGTTGATCGAAGGTACGGTCGCTTCCGTTCCGCCTCAAGGTGGTCGCAAGCATCCGCAGCAGGAATTCCTTCAGGTCGACACCCGTAACATCCTGTTCATCTGCGGCGGTGCGTTCTCCGGTCTGGAAAAGGTTATTCAAAACCGTTCCACCCGTGGCGGCATTGGTTTCAACGCAGAAGTTCGCAGCAAGGAAGAAGGCAAGAAGGTGGGCGAGTCCCTGCGTGAAGTCGAACCTGACGACCTGGTCAAGTTCGGGCTGATCCCGGAATTCGTTGGCCGTCTGCCGGTTCTTGCTACGCTGGACGAGCTCGACGAGGCTGCGTTGATGCAGATCCTCACCGAGCCGAAAAATGCTCTGACCAAACAGTATGCCAAGCTGTTCGAGATGGAAGGCGTAGACCTGGAGTTCCGGGCCGATGCACTGAAATCGGTCGCCAAGCGCGCACTGGAACGTAAAACCGGTGCTCGTGGATTGCGTTCGATCCTTGAAGGCGTGCTGCTCGACACTATGTATGAAATCCCCTCGCAGTCCGAGGTGAGTAAAGTAGTGATCGATGAAAGCGTTATAGAAGGCAAGTCCAAGCCACTGTATATCTACGAAAACAGTGAGCCGGCTGCCAAGGCAGCGCCAGACGCTTAAGCGTCGCACTGCCGGATTAAAGAAGGGGCCTTCGGGCCCCTTTGCTTTTGCCGGAACTGCCGAAAGTTTGGGCCGCGTTCGGACGATCTTTACCGCGCTCTTTTAATCAGCTTGTTTTTTTCGAAAGCAGCCCCCATCTTGGTTTCAAGCTTACTTCCATCTGTTTCCGGCCTTATGGCCGCCGTAGAGGCGAAATCATGAAGACAACCATCGAATTGCCTCTCCTGCCATTGCGTGATGTTGTGGTTTATCCGCACATGGTTATCCCGCTGTTCGTGGGGCGCGAGAAATCTATCGAAGCCCTCGAGGCAGCGATGACGGGCGACAAGCAGATCCTTCTGCTGGCCCAGAGAAACCCTGCCGACGACGATCCCGGTGAAGATGCACTTTATCGCGTCGGTACGATCGCAACGGTTCTGCAGCTGCTCAAGCTGCCTGACGGCACGGTAAAAGTGCTGGTTGAAGGCGAGCAACGCGGTGCGGTCGAGCGTTTCAGCGAAGTTGACGGCCATTGCCGTGCCGAGGTTTCGCTGATTGACGAAGTCGACGCTCCCGAGCGCGAGTCGGAAGTGTTTGTCCGCAGCTTGCTGTCTCAATTTGAACAATACGTTCAGCTGGGCAAGAAGGTTCCGGCTGAAGTCCTGTCATCGCTCAACAGCATTGATGAGCCAAGCCGCCTGGTCGATACCATGGCCGCACACATGGCGCTGAAGATCGAGCAGAAGCAGGAAATCCTCGAAATCATCGATTTGTCGGCCCGGGTCGAGCACGTTCTGGCATTGCTGGACGCCGAAATCGATCTGCTGCAAGTCGAGAAACGCATTCGTGGCCGCGTCAAGAAACAAATGGAACGCAGCCAGCGCGAGTACTACCTGAATGAGCAGATGAAGGCCATTCAGAAAGAACTGGGCGATAGCGAAGAAGGCCATAACGAAGTCGAAGAGCTGAAAAAGCGCATCGATGCCGCAGGCTTGCCAAAGGACGCGCTGATCAAGGCTCAGGCTGAGCTGAACAAGCTCAAGCAAATGTCGCCGATGTCTGCTGAAGCGACCGTTGTGCGCTCCTACCTCGACTGGCTGGTTCAGGTGCCGTGGAAGGCGCAAAGCAAGGTTCGCCTGGATCTTGCGCGCGCAGAAGACATTCTTGATGCCGACCATTATGGTCTGGAAGAAGTCAAAGAGCGGATTCTCGAGTACCTCGCCGTACAAAAACGCGTGAAGAAAATCCGCGGTCCGGTGTTGTGCCTGGTCGGTCCTCCTGGTGTGGGTAAAACTTCTCTGGCGGAGTCGATTGCTCACGCGACAAACCGCAAATTTGTACGCATGGCCCTCGGCGGCGTGCGCGATGAAGCGGAAATTCGTGGTCATCGCCGGACTTATATCGGTTCGATGCCAGGAAGATTGATACAAAAGATGACAAAGGTGGGTGTGCGCAACCCGCTGTTCCTGCTCGATGAAATCGACAAGATGGGCAGCGATATGCGTGGCGATCCGGCATCGGCTTTGCTGGAAGTGCTCGATCCCGAGCAAAACCACAATTTCAACGATCACTATCTGGAAGTCGACTACGACTTGTCCGATGTGATGTTCCTTTGCACCTCGAACTCGATGAACATTCCGCCGGCGCTGCTCGACCGGATGGRAGTGATTCGTCTGCCGGGCTACACCGAAGACGAGAAGATCAACATCGCCGTCAAATACCTCGCGCCCAAGCAGATTCAGGCCAATGGCCTGAAAAARGGCGAGCTGGAATTCGACGCCGAGGCGATTCGCGACATCATTCGTTACTACACCCGTGAAGCCGGTGTGCGTGGGCTTGAGCGCCAGATTGCCAAGGTTTGCCGCAAGGCGGTCAAAGAACATGCGATGGAAAAACGCTTCTCGGTGAAAGTCACTGGCGAGATGCTGGAGCACTTCCTTGGTGTGCGCAAATTCCGCTACGGCCTGGCCGAGCAGCAGGATCAGGTGGGGCAGGTGACTGGCCTGGCCTGGACTCAGGTGGGCGGCGAGTTGTTGACCATCGAAGCTGCGGTGGTGCCGGGTAAAGGTCAACTGATCAAGACCGGTTCGCTGGGCGATGTGATGGTCGAATCGATCACTGCTGCGTTGACGGTCGTTCGCAGCCGCGCGAAAAGCCTGGGGATCCCGCTGGACTTCCATGAGAAGCGCGACACCCACATCCACATGCCGGAAGGGGCAACGCCCAAAGACGGTCCTAGTGCGGGTGTAGGCATGTGTACGGCACTGGTATCGGCATTGACCGGGATTCCTGTGCGCGCTGATGTTGCCATGACCGGCGAAATCACCTTGCGCGGCCAGGTTCTGGCGATTGGCGGTCTTAAGGAAAAACTGCTGGCGGCACACCGCGGCGGGATCAAGACTGTGATCATTCCCGAAGAGAATGTTCGCGATTTGAAGGAAATTCCTGACAATATCAAGCAAGATCTTCAGATCAAACCGGTTAAATGGATTGACGAGGTCCTGCAAATTGCGCTGCAATACGCGCCGGAGCCCTTGCCGGATGTGGCTCCCGAGATAGTTGCAAAGGATGAGAAGCGCGAGTCTGACTCTAAGGAAAGAATTAGCACGCACTAGTACGTATTAGCCTGGGGGGCTTTCTTGACAGCTTTTTAGAGCCCTTGTTATAAAGCGGCTCTTAAGTGTCTGTAGGCCATTCAGCACTCGTTTTTGCTTTCACCAAAAAACTTAGAATCATCTCAAATAGATATAAGGGGACTTAGAGTGAACAAGTCGGAACTGATTGATGCTATCGCTGCATCCGCTGATATCCCGAAAGCTGCTGCTGGCCGCGCGCTGGACGCTGTAATCGAATCCGTCACTGGCGCTCTCAAGGCTGGCGACTCTGTTGTTCTGGTTGGTTTCGGTACTTTCTCCGTGACTGATCGTCCAGCTCGCATTGGTCGTAACCCACAGACCGGTAAGACGCTGGAAATCGCAGCAGCCAAAAAACCAGGTTTCAAAGCCGGTAAAGCACTGAAAGAAGCTGTTAACTAAGCCTCACTCGGTTTTTTGCCTATCCGGGTCGGGGTCATTCCTGACTTGGCAGCGGAGCGGTAGTTCAGTCGGTTAGAATACCGGCCTGTCACGCCGGGGGTCGCGGGTTCGAGTCCCGTCCGCTCCGCCAGTTACGAGAAGGCGCATCCTCGGATGCGCCTTTCTTCTATCCGGATTCTACCCACGCTCCACGGTTGCCTAATTTGAAGTTCAACCGTTTCTGGGGGACGCATGCTGCAGAATATCAGGGACAATTCACAAGGCTGGATTGCCAAGACCATTATCGGGGTCATCGTTGCACTGATGGCTTTGACCGGTTTCGACGCCATCTTCAAGGCCACTACCCACCGTAATGATGCGGCCAAGGTGAATGGTGAAGAAATCAGCCAGAACGAGCTGAGTCAGGCGGTTGATATGCAACGCCGTCAACTCATGCAACAGCTGGGCAAGGATTTCGATGCATCCTTGCTTGATGAAAAAATGCTGCGCGAAGCTGCTTTGAAAGGGCTGATCGACCGCAAACTGTTGCTGCAAGGCGCAGAAAAATCGAAATTCGCTTTCTCCGAAGCTGCACTGGACCAAGTGATCCTGCAAACGCCTGAATTCCAGGTCGACGGCAAGTTCAGTCCTGAGCGTTTCGACCAGGTGATCCGTCAGTTGGGCTACAGCCGGATGCAGTTCCGCCAGATGCTGGCTCAGGAAATGCTGATCGGCCAGCTGCGTGCCGGTCTGGCAGGTAGCGGTTTCGTCACCGATGCACAGGTGCAGGCTTTCGCTCGTCTGGAAAAACAGACCCGCGATTTCGCGACCCTGAAYGTCAAGGCCGATCCTGCGGCGGTGAAATTGACCGACGAAGAGGTCAAGGCTTACTACGACGAACACGCCAAAGAGTTCATGACGCCTGATCAGGTGGTCATCGATTACCTCGAGTTGAAGAAGGCTTCCTTCTTTGATCAGGTCGCCGTCAAGGACGAAGACCTGCAAGCGCTGTATCAGAAGGAAACCGCGAACCTGGCCGAACAGCGCCGGGCTGCGCACATCCTGATCGAAGTGAATGACAAGGTGAACGAGGCGCAAGCCAAGGCGAAGATCGAAGAGATTCAGGCGCGTCTGGCCAAAGGTGAAAGCTTCGAGGCCCTGGCCAAGGAGTTCTCGCAGGATCCAGGTTCGGCTGCCAACGGCGGTGACCTCGGTTACGCTGGCCCGGGCGTTTACGACCCGGCCTTTGAGAAAGCACTGTATGCGCTGAGCAAGGACCAGGTGTCGGCGCCGGTGCGCACTGACTTCGGTTTCCACTTGATCAAGCTGTTGGGCGTCGAAGCACCGCAAGTGCCGAGCTTCGCCAGCCTGAAAGACAAGCTGACCAAGGAACTGAAAACCCAACAGGTCGAGCAGCGTTTTGTGGATGCGACCAAGCAGTTGGAAGATGCCGCGTTCGAAGCCTCCGATCTGGCTCAGCCAGCTGCGGACCTGAAACTGACCGTTCACACGTCTGCACCGTTTGGTCGTGAGGGTGGTGAAGGTATCGCGGCCAACCGTGCCGTGGTCACTGCTGCGTTCAGTCCGGAAGTACTGGATGAAGGTGCCAACAGCACCGGCATCGAGCTGGATCCGGAAACGGTTGTGGTGCTGCGTGCCAAAGAGCATCGCAAACCTGAACAGCTGCCGCTGGAAAGCGTCGCTGCGAGCATCCGCGTGCAATTGACCAAGGAGCACGCCAGTGCTGCTGCCAAGACCAAGGCTGATGAGCTGATCGCCAGTCTGCGTGATGGCAAGACGCCGCTCGCCAGCCAGAGCTGGAAAGTCACCAATGCGGCAACTCGTGCTCAGGAAGGGGTTGACCCAACCGTACTGCAAGCATTGTTCCGCATGCCCAAGCCTGTCGCCAAGGACAAGCCGACTTTCAGCAGCGTGACTCTGCCTGACGGTAGTCTGGTGATCGTGCGTCTGAACGGTGTGAGCGAAGCCGCAGCGCCTTCTGAAGAAGAGAAGGCACAGTATCGTCGCTTCCTCGCGTCGCGCGTTGGCCAGCAAGACTTTGCGGCCTATCGCAAGCAGCTGGAGAGCCAGGCGGACATCAAGCGTTACTGATGCCTGACTGACCCGTTAGTGGTAAACAAAGACCCTGGCCGAAAGGCCGGGGTCTTTTGTTTTGTGCGGTTCGACGGTTGACTGAATTCCTTGGCCATCCGGGCAGCGCGCAGCGGGCAGATTACGGGTGTTCATCGATCATTTGTGGCTGCGACTTTTTCCGGTAAACGAAGGTCAGTAAACTTGTATCGTTTACAAGACACTAATCCATGCGCCGTTACGGGGTGATCTGTTGCACAATAGGCCCCGGATCGTTTTCTTCAGGATGTTCAATGTTCAAATCATTCCATGTGCGTGCCGCCGGGCTGGCGTTGGTACTGGCTGCAGCAGCCGGTTGTACCAAGGAACAGGCCATCTATGAGCATGAAAATTTCGATGATTCCGGGACGTTTTCGCGCAAATACCCGGTTACCGATGTTGCTTCCTGCGAGGCCGCCCGTCGGGCGTTGTTGAGCCAGGGCTACATCATCACCAGTACTGACCCGAAACTCGTCAGCGGTCACAAGAGTTTTCAGCAGACCGGCGACACGCATATGGAGATCAGCTTCAACGTGGTCTGCGCAGAAGACAGCAAGCATCATGCGACGATGTTCGCCAATGCCTTGCAGGACCGCTACGCGCTGAAGAAAACCAACAACTCCGCCAGCCTTGGCGTCGGTGTGTTGGGCTCGGTGTCGATGCCGATTGGTTCTTCCGATGATTCGATGGTCAAGGTTGCCAGTGAAACCGTGTCCTCCGGGAAGTTCTACGAGCGGTTTTTCGCGCTGGTCGAGCTGTTCCTGCCGCCTGAGGTGAAGAAAGAGGCGCATATCGTCGAGAAGCCAAAGGCCGATCTGGGTGTGCCTGAGCCTGCGGCAGCCCCCGCAACGCCAGCCCCAGCGCCCGCAGCGACGCCTGAACCAGCTCCAGCTCCAACTCCAGCACCTGTCGTACCCGCGGCGGCCGAGCCTGTGACGGTCGCGCCAGCACCCGCGGTGAGTGCGCCGATAGATCCGTTATCTGCCGCATCGGTGCCTGTGGCGTCAGTGCCTGCGTCGTCGTCGATTGCACCTGCGAGCCATGCTGAGCCGACACCGGCACCTGAAGTGATTACGCCGCCGGCGAATCCGAGTTCGTTGCCGCCGCCGACCGAGCCGATTCCGGCATTGCCATCGTCCGGCAAGTAATCTGAAGCCGAGCGCTGCGGGGGCAACCCCCGTAGCGTTTGTTCAAAGTCATCTGCGCCACCAGAGGCTGATTTCTTCAGCTTTTATTCAACGTCTCCCGTGAAAAATTCTTGAGTGCCTGCTAGGTTTTACTAGCAGGAACGTACCGCTGTGCCCGAGTCATTTTTCTTTCATACGGGCACTTTATGCTGAGGGCGAAGGTCATTGGTATAACGGTTTAACTCGACTCAAAAAGGACATCTCTATGGACGATTATCAAGAAGAGCTGCTCGAATACCAGGCATTTGAACTGGACCCTCTGGAACCCGCCGAAGACGCCACCGAGTTGTAACAAAGCAGCTGCAGGCCGGCTGTCAGGCTGATTGCCTGTGACTGCGACGGAACTCGCCAGGTGTCTGGTTGTTCCAGCGTTTGAAGGCGCGCTGAAAGGCTTCGGCCGAGGCAAACCCCAGCAGGTAGGCGATCTCGCCAAAGGCCAGTTCTGTGTCACGGATGTAGGTCATGGCCAGATCGCGGCGGGTGTCGTTGAGAATGGCGCGAAACTGCGTACCTTCTTCGGCGAGCCTGCGACGCAAGGTCCAGGTCGGCAGCTTCAGGCGTGCCGCCACTTCTTCCAGGTCGGGTTCTCGACCCCCATTGAGCAACGGCCCCAGCAACCGGGTGATGCGTTCACGCAGGCTGCGGGTGCGGGTCAATTGCTCCAGTTCCCGCTCGCACAGTTGCAGCAGATGTCGCCAGGTACTCGGACAGTGCTCCGGGTTGCGCAGTGCCAGGCTGGCCTGACTCAGCCTTAGCTGGTTGTGCTCGGCACCAAACTGGATCGGACAATCACCCAGCAGTGCATAACGCTCGCGGTAATCCGGCTCGGCGAACTCGATGTCGATGCGTTCGGCGTGCAGCGGCTGGCGGCACAGGCTGGATAAATGCTGCAACCAACTGGCGATGATCGAATCCACCACAAAGCGGTTATAGGCGTTGTAGGGGCTGATGGAATAGAACCGTAGCCATGCACCCTGGGCATCTTCATGGAAACTCGACTGTCCGCGGTAATTGGAGCCGTACAAGGCCTCGAAGCGAATCAGGCAACGTGCCGCTTCGCGCACGGTTGGCGCCTGAGCGGCAGTGATCCCGGCCAGCCCGACCTGGCTGAGGCGGCTGAGCTGGCCCATACGCAGGCCCAGCGCCGGGTCTCCGGTCAGTTGAATGGCCGCATGGCCCAGGCGCATGTAGCGCGGGATCGACAGCCGTGCACCGGCTTCGGCTAGCCGCGCCGGGTCGAGTCCGTATTGTTCCAGCAGCGGCTGCGGGTCCAGACCGTGGCTGGACACTGCGTCAGCCAGGCTATGGACGAAGCCGACCGACAGATCCCCGAGGCGCATCGGCTGTGGTTTCATCACTTACAACCAGATGTTCAGCAAGCGCGCGCCATGGGCTTCGCGATCGGCGAAATGTTGGCCGTTGCTGCTGAGAAAACTCTGGCCGGCGCTGCCCTGATCCCAGAATTGTCCACGCAGGAACACGCTGACACCGGCGTTGGCCTGACTGGCCGGGCGCTGACTGGTCAGTGTCAGGCGATGCCAGGCCTGGCCCTCGCTGAGCGAGCCGGGGCTCGGGGTCGATGGCCCTCTGTCTCCGCGCCAAGGTTTGTCCCAGGCATTTCGGCCGATGAGAAAGGCCGGTACGGCGATCAATTGAGCGCCCTGATCGTTGAGTTTGCGATAGTTGTCCGGGTACCAGCTGTCGTTGCCGATCAATACGCCCAGACGTCCGGCCGGGGTGTCGATGACACTGATCACTTGATCGGTGCTTGGCTGGATATAGCCCCGTTGATCGAAGGCCGGGTTCAGCTGGCGCTGCGGTTGGCCCATCGGCAAGCCATCGCGGCCGAACACCAGACTGCTGTTGTACAGCGCACCACGGCCGATTTTCAGTGTGCCGTCGCTGACACTGGGCTCGGGCAACACGATGCTGCCCGCCACCAGGGTGATGCCGAACTCGTTGGCCAGCCCACCGAACAGCGCCTGGTACTGCCGGGCCATGCTTTTGGCTTTCATGCGCAGGTGCGCGTCATCCAGGCGGCTGTCGCCCTTGGCGCTGATCAACGCGCGCAAAAAGCTCAGGGGATTGCTCACCGCCAGCCAATTCATGGCTTCGTCCAGCGTGCTGGCTTGATACAGCTCGTCTTTCTCGCCGCTGAGCATCAGCCACGTACCGATGTGTTCCGGCAGCACGACGATGGTCTTTTCGTTCAGCAGGCCTTGTTCGCGAGCCCGCTGCAGATAGGCTGCGAGCTTGCGGTGCAGGTGCTCGGGGCTTTGATAATCGGTGGGGAACAATTCGGGCTGGATGCCCAGCAGGTTGCCGCGATCGGCAGGAACGCCCTGGTTGACGGCGAGGTTGATGCGCAGGTCCGAGAGGTAATGGCCAACCGGGCGATCGGCGGTCCACATCGCGTAAGCGGCGATGACGGCGACAAATGCCATGGTGACGGTCAGATAAAGAAGTTTGCGCATGGGGAAACAGTCAGCGGCCTTGTGCAGGATTCGCCGACTAGGGTAGGCCCCATGCCGAGGAATGCCAAGTGGTGCTGCGCGTTTGGATCAATAAGTTGTCAGTTACGGTCATTGAGCCATGACAAGCCTGCTCTTAGTCTGTGGCACATAACCGATGGGTGCCAAAGAGCGCCTGCATTTTTCCGTGATCGTTCGTTGTGGAGCTACCGATGACCGCCGCTCATTACCCGCACCTGCTGGCCCCGCTGGACCTGGGTTTTACCACGCTGCGCAACCGCACCCTGATGGGCTCGATGCACACTGGCCTGGAGGAGAAGCCTGGCGGTTTTGAGCGTATGGCGGCGTACTTCGCCGAACGTGCTCGCGGTGGCGTTGGCCTGATGGTCACCGGCGGTATTGGTCCGAACGATGAGGGCGGGGTTTACTCCGGTGCTGCCAAGCTGACCACTCTCGATGAGGCGCTCAAGCACCAGGTCGTCACCCGTGCCGTGCACGAGGCGGGTGGCAAGATTTGCATGCAGATTCTGCACGCCGGGCGTTATGCCTACAGCCCGAAACAGGTCGCGCCGAGTGCGATCCAGGCACCGATCAACCCGTTCAAGCCCAAAGAGCTGGACGAGGAAGGCATCGAGAAGCAGATCAGCGACTTCGTCACCTGTTCGACCCTGGCGCAAAAAGCCGAGTACGACGGTGTCGAAATCATGGGCTCGGAAGGTTATTTCATTAACCAGTTCCTCGCAGCCCACACCAACCACCGCACCGATCGCTGGGGCGGCAGCTATGAAAACCGTATGCGCCTGCCGGTGGAAATCGTCCGTCGCGTACGCGAAGCGGTAGGCCCGAATTTCATCATCATTTTCCGCCTGTCGATGCTCGACCTGGTGGAAGGCGGCAGCACCTGGGAAGAAATCGTTCAGTTGGCCAAGGCCATTGAAAAGGCGGGCGCAACCATCATCAACACCGGGATCGGCTGGCACGAAGCGCGGATTCCGACCATCGCCACCAAGGTTCCGCGTGCAGCCTTCAGTAAGGTCACGGCCAAGTTGCGTGGATCAGTGAATATTCCGCTGATCACCACCAACCGCATCAACACCCCGGAAGTCGCCGAGCAGATCCTCGCCGAAGGTGATGCCGACATGGTGTCGATGGCGCGGCCGTTCCTCGCGGACCCGGAGTTCGTCAACAAGGCCGCCGCCGGACGCGCGGATGAAATCAACACCTGCATCGGCTGCAACCAGGCCTGCCTGGACCACACCTTCGGCGGCAAATTGACCTCGTGCCTGGTCAACCCGCGGGCGTGCCATGAAACCGAGCTCAATTACTTGCCGGTGCAGCAGATCAAGAAAATTGCCGTGGTCGGCGCTGGCCCTGCGGGTTTGTCCGCAGCCACCGTGGCTGCCGAGCGCGGTCATCAAGTGACGCTGTTCGATTCTGCCAGCGAAATCGGCGGTCAGTTCAACGTCGCCAAGCGTGTGCCGGGCAAGGAAGAGTTCTTCGAAACCCTGCGCTACTTCAAGCGCAAGTTGCAGACCACGAACGTCGAGGTGTGCCTGAACACGCGGGTCGATGTCGCGCAACTGGTCGGCGGCGGTTATGACGAGGTGATTCTGGCCACCGGCATTGCGCCGCGTGTACCGGCGATTCCGGGTGTCGAGCATGCCAAGGTGCTGAGCTACCTGGACGTGCTCCTCGAACGCAAGCCGGTCGGCAAGAACGTTGCAGTGATTGGCGCCGGCGGTATCGGTTTTGACGTCTCGGAGTTCCTCGTGCATCAAGGCGTCGCCACCAGCCAGGACCGCGAAGCGTTCTGGAAAGAGTGGGGCATCGATACTCACCTTGAGGCCCGTGGCGGTGTCGCCGGGATCAAGGCCGAGCCTCACGCGCCGGCACGTCAGGTGTTTCTGTTGCAGCGCAAGAAATCCAAGGTCGGCGACGGTTTGGGCAAAACCACGGGCTGGATTCACCGCACCGGGCTGAAGAACAAGCACGTACAGATGCTCAACAGTGTCGAGTACCTGAAGATCGATGACGAAGGCCTGCACATCCGCATCGGTGAAACCGGTGAGCCGCAAGTACTGCCGGTGGACAACATCGTGATCTGCGCCGGGCAGGATCCGTTGCGCGAATTGCACGACGGCCTGGTAGCTGCCGGGCAGAACGTGCATTTGATTGGTGGCGCGGATGTCGCGGCGGAGCTGGATGCCAAGCGTGCGATCAATCAGGGTTCGCGTCTGGCTGCCGAGTTGTAATACGTCGCTCGAACGTGCCAATGGTTTTCGCGAGCAAGCCCGCTTGTATGTTTAGACTTGAAGGGGTGGGTGGGACTAAAAGCCCGATTCTGACTCTAGCCAGTACAGACCGTGGGAGACTTCGTCCCACCCCTTCTACCCAAAAGCGCCAATAAGGAATTCATCGGCAAGGCC